>NZ_JAAHIG010000320.1:0-10195 GCF_010692305.1 Moorena sp. SIO4G3
TGTGCGGTCTTGGGGGTTTCCCCCATGAGCAACTGGCGTGGTTCCCCCCATGAGCGACTGCATCAAGAAGGGATGTAATGGTGGTGATGATCCTATTTGTTCAGAAATCTGCTCTTTAGCTTATAACTGACTGCTGATAGCTGAATCATTACCCTTGCCAAGCCTAACAATGCTCCAAAAGGTGAAATGTTAAAGATTTCATAAGAACCAGAGCAAGAGGATAAAACGTTGATCAGATGATGGAGTTTAATGATTCATCAATTTAAAAATAGGTAAAGAGTCAAAAAGTATAGTTTTTTTGACTCTTTACTCGTAAAATCATCCTGACCAAGGATTTAGGATTTAATTCAGGATTTTTTTGTTTCAGCATTTGTTCACAATCAATTTATCAAACGTGGTATTAATAATATATTAAATTTTTAAGATAGGAGGTTAAAGTAGGTTAAAGTGATCTATGCTATACAGGTTCAGAAATAGTAAAAGGAGAATTGATAATTGTCTCGTCGATATTTATTTACGTCTGAATCCGTTACCGAAGGTCATCCTGACAAAGTCTGTGATCAGATTTCTGACACTATCCTAGATGCTATGCTCGCTCAAGATCACCAAAGCCGTGTTGCGGCTGAAGTGGTCGTTAACACCGGTTTGGTCTTGATTACTGGTGAAATTACCTCCCAAGCCCAGGTCAATTTGATTGATTTGGCTCGGAAGAAAATTGCTGAAATCGGTTACACTGATGCCGACAATGGTTTCTCGGCCAACAGTTGCTCTGTTTTAGTTGCTCTTGATGAGCAATCCCCTGACATTTCCCAAGGGGTGACTACTGCCCAGGAAAGTCGGCAGGAAATGAGTGACGATGAACTGGATGCTATCGGTGCAGGGGACCAAGGTCTGATGTTTGGCTTTGCCTGCAACGAAACCCCAGAACTGATGCCCATGCCCATCAGCCTGGCTCATCGGGTTTCTCGCCGTCTGGCAGCTGTACGTAAAACTGGTGATTTATCTTACCTGCGTCCTGATGGCAAAACCCAAGTCAGTGTGGTTTATGAAGATGGCAAGCCGGTTGGGATTGATACGATTCTGGTTTCCACCCAACACGATGCCACTATTGGTGATATTACCGATGAGGTAGCTGTCCAGGCAAAAATTAAAGATGACTTGTGGTCAGCAGTGGTGGAACCCTGTTTCCAAGATATCGATATTAAGCCGGATGATAAAACACGCTTCTTGGTGAACCCCACAGGGAAATTTGTAGTTGGTGGTCCCCAAGGTGATGCCGGTTTAACTGGTCGCAAAATTATTGTAGACACCTATGGCGGTTACTCACGCCATGGTGGTGGTGCCTTCTCTGGCAAAGACCCCACTAAGGTAGACCGTTCCGCTGCCTATGCCTGTCGCTATGCAGCTAAGAATATTGTGGCAGCAGGTTTAGCAGACAAATGTGAAGTCCAGCTGAGTTACGCGATTGGGGTGGCTAGACCCGTAAGTATCCTTGTAGAAACCTTTGGTACTGGTAAGGTGGACGAGGAGATTTTGCTGGAATTGGTCAACAACTATTTTGAACTGCGTCCTGCTGGCATCATCCAAACTTTCAATCTGCGCGGATTACCCGCAGAACGGGGTGGTCGTTTCTATCAAGACACGGCAGCTTATGGTCATTTCGGGCGTACTGATTTGATTCTGCCTTGGGAAGAAACTGATAAAGCAGAAATCCTTAAGGAAGCTGCTGGTAAATCTGGTGCTGTATCGATGGCATAAAGTAGTACTCGGTTAACTCAAGGTGTTAGGTGTTAGGCATTAGGCTTTAGGGATGAGTTAAAGCCTAATGCCTAGTGCTATCAGCTATCAGCTATCAGCTATCAGCTATCAGCTATCAGCTATCAGCTATCAGCTTTTGTGAATAAGCGATGCAGCGCGGTCTTGGGAAGGCAGCGCGGTCTTGGGGGTTCCCCCCATGAGCGACTGCCGTGGTTTCCCCCACTCGCGCTTTGCATCAAGACAACAGGTAACCATTTGTTTAATCTGAGTTACGTCAGCCTAATGTAGATCGCTGACCACTGACCGCTGACCCCTGACCGCTGACCCCTGGCCCCTGACCGCTGACCCCTGACCGCTGACCGCTGACCCCTGACTGCTTACCTAATATCTAATAAGGTCTCTACGGTTTTTGCTGATTATCCCCCTTCTTAGTTTCAGCAGGTTTACTGGGTTGAGACTGTTTTTTCAACTGAACAAAAAGTTGAAAGCGGGTACGATTGGGGTCGATTTTGGCAACCGTTAAGCCGATGGTATTAATTGCCTTTGCTAAGATTTCTTGCTGGGTTGGTAGTTGGGCGAGATTGAGATTACTGCTGTTGAGGGTACGCTCAACATCAAGGAAAAATTGACCAGTGTTGGGATTAGGTTTGGTTGGTACGGTCTTTTGAAACAGAGGTGCTTGAATTAGTGTCTTTTGGGGTTGAGGGACCACTTCACTGGCAATGGGGGCTCCTAGGGTGAAGAAGACTACATTCCCTTCTAACCAGCCGTGGGTAGCATTCACCCCTCCTAGAGTGGCTGTCCAGCTAACCATTGGTTGACCGTTCACCTGAGTTTCTACTACCGGTAACTGATAACTATTGGTGATTAAGTCATCCAATTGCTGTAGGGTTGCTTGAGCACCAGAGCGATCGCTTACTTTTACCATCAATGCTAGCCCAGCTCCTAAGGGAGCAGAGTAAGGATTATCCTGAAGCGCCAGTTGTTTGGGAGACATTGGTATTAAGGCTAGGGCAAACTCCCCTTCCATCCAAGATAGTAAATCCTTTTCCCAATCCAACCCTAAGGTGGTTTTCAGACCCGCTTGGAAATTGTCTGGGGAAATGGGGATTAGAGAATTTAATGCTCCTTGTTCGGTATAGTATTGCCAAAATTGTCTGATGTTACCCCCAGATATAATGCCTAGGGTACTCGCTGGCATCCGTCTAGGCAACAAAGAACCGCTATTTTGGTTACTGGTGTTAACAGTGCTTCTGGGTTTGACCCAGGAAATCCCTTCAAAACTTATCCCCTCTGGTGCTAGGGTTACTGTTGTGACTATGTCTTGCTTTAAGGGTTTAGTTTTTTCAGGCTGCTCCTGGGCATCAGAGGCTACTGCAGCTAAAAAAGCTGGTAGATTAATATACAACTGAGCAAAGGACTGATCAGCTTTAATCTCAGCGATCGCATCTTGGTACCCAGACTTACTAGCTACGGAAATAGCTCCTTTGTAGGTGTCAATCACCTGATCAATAATTTTGGGGTTTTCACTCACTACTAGAAAACGCCCCAGCACTGCTACTGAGTACTTTTGGGAGTTACTCTTGTTTGTTTGGTAAACCTGAATACCTCTGTAGGTTCTCTCAACCCACTGTTTCCCTGATTGAGACTTGGCTTTTTTGAACAGCTCCATTGCTTGGGTTAGTTTGTCAATGGGTAGTACAATCAAACTGGGAAAAACTGATTGATCGTTTGATAAGACTGCTGGTGATAAGTCTCTAGGGCTAAAGTATGCTAAGGTAACGTCTTCACCCAACCAAGGTTTGATATCTTGCTGATAGTTGTAGCCGTTAGCAGTTAGTAAATTTTCCTGCAACTGAGCAAGCTGTTTTTCCAAAACTTGTCGAGATTCAGTTGTGCCATACTTTAGCAACTGTTGCCATTGTTTGGATTCTGTAGAAATTGATGCGGTAAAAAAGGCATTTTGCGGAACTAACTGGGTACTTACCTGAATATCTGGTTGTAAAATCTGCCGCCGCACTAGCAACCAGTAAGCGGTTACTCCACCGCCTACTACCAAGACGGCTGCTGCAAAAATTAGCAGTAGAAAAGATTTCTTTTTTTTGGTCATGGATTTGATTGCTAGGGACATGAAGATAAGAGCTTATATCTTTGTGTGACCGTTGAATCTGATTAAAATTGGTTGTTCGTAAATTAGCAATTAGTAATTACCAATTATTAATTAACAGCCATGGGTTCAATCATATTAGAAGTAATTAACTTGACTTGATCTTAGGTGTAGATCGTATCTCGTTGCTGATAGGGACGCCCAAGGGATTGAATGGCTGCTTGTAATGTTTCTACTTCCATACAGGTACCTCCCATAGCTCCGGCCATGGTGGTGATATGCTCCTCCATTAATGTGCCACCAATATCATTACAACCCCATTTAAGGGCATCTGTCGCCCCAGCAAGACCGAGTTTTACCCAACTGGGTTGGTGATTTTTAATCCAGTTCCCTAGGAAAATCCGAGCTACAGCTGTGAGCAACAGAGCATCTTTCAAGACCGGTTGATCCCGTCCAACACGATGGCGTAATGGTTTGGGGGCTTCCTTTCCGACAAAGGGCAGTAAGATAAATTCAGTGATTAAGCCAGGGTATCCCTGGTTACGGGCTGTTTGTTGAAGCGATCGCAATTTTTCCAAGTGTGCCATTTGTTGTTGGGGTGTCTCAATATGACCCGATAGCATGGTACTGGTTGTGGGCATTCCCAGTTGATGAGCTGTTGACACAATCTCTAGCCAAGTGGCGGTATTGGTCTTTTCTGGACAGAGAATACGTCGGACATCATCATCTAAAATCTCTGCTGCTGTTCCTGGCATTGAACCAAGACCAGCCTCTTGTAGTTGAGCAATCACCTGGGCATAGCTAAGTCCATCAAGCTCAGCAATAAATTGCACTTCCTGGGGAGAGAAAGCATGGAGATGCAGCTGAGGAAACTCTTGCTTAATGGTTTTTACCAACTCTAGGTAATAGGGCAAGGTTGACCCATTCATCTTTGCCTTGGGGTTGAGTCCGCCCTGCATGCAAATTTCTGTAGCATTCCGCCGCAGCGCATCCGCTGCCTTGTCATGAATTTGCTGCCAATCGAGCCAATAAGCCCCCTCTTCAGAGGCATCCCGACGAAAAGCACAGAAACTACAGTGCTGGGTACAGATATTTGTAAAGTTGATATTACGGTTGATAACATAGGTAACCGTATCCCCAACTTGTCTATAGCGCAACCGATCCGCAGTTTCTTGAATTGACGCTACGGCCTGAGGTTCAGTTTGCTTCAAAAGCACAACCCCTTCATCGGGTGATATATCAATACCCCCTAAGGCACGGTTGAGAATAGTATCAACACTAGTGGTAATCACAGGCATATTCAGTAAACCTACACTCAGTAAATCTACAATGATCGCAGTGATCGCAGTTGAACATCTCCATGGTGTAGCCGGAAGGTGAAAATAACTTAGGGGCTAAAACCCCCTGATTCCATATATTTTGTCTGTCATGTATTTCAATTCCATTGGCAAGTCTGCTCCTTGTGCTGATTGAGGTTACTATTGTTGAAAACTTTCCTGAGAAGTCTCGGGTTTTACCCCCTGTTGCTATTATTCTGGATTACTATTGGCAGTGTTTTACGCTTCACTAACCTCACCCTGAAGTCCCCCTGGACCGATGAATTTGCCACAATCGTGTTCAGCTTGGGCAATAGTTATCAAACCTTACCCCTAGACCAAGCCATTTCCCTCTCTACCCTGTTACAACCACTGGCATTTAATCCAGAATCGGGAGCATCAGCAGTTATTCATCATTTATTTACTGAGGATCACCACCCTCCCCTATATTTTGTCCTCGCGAACTGGTGGATGAGGCTATTTTCCTTCGGTGTACAGGCGTTTGATGGAACATCGTTACAGCATAGCGACTTAGTAATTTGGGGGATGCGATCGCTTCCCGCCCTGTTCGGTATAGTATCAATTCCACTAATCTATGGACTGAGCTGGGTAGGGTTTCGTTCCCGGTTAGTCGCTCAACTAGCAGCAGCAATTATGGCTGTGTCTCCCTATGGTGTCTTTCTAGCCCAGGAAGCTCGTCATTACACCTTAGCCATTTTGTGGGTGATGGCATCCTTGTGCTGCTTAATTATTGCTGTACAACATCTTCAACGCCAGACTGTTCTACCGATTTGGATATCCCTGTCTTGGGTAGTGGTTAATTGTTTAGGTATAGCAACCCACTATTTTTTTCTCCTGACCCTGTGTGCTGAGGCGATGGTTTTGTTAGGACTTTGGGGATTAGCCAAAATTTCTCCTTCTCGACCCTATCCCATCCGGCGCATTGGTGCAGTTGCGGCAGGTAGTGCGATGGGAGGATTAGTTTGGTTACCGGTGTGGCTATCGAGTTACGATGCTCAGATGACTGAATGGATTATAAGTAGCAATGATGGGAGTTGGGCTTGGACTAAGCCAATTTTTCAAGCTCTCGCTGCTTGGATTACCATGTTATCTCTATTGCCCGTGGAGTCATCTTCCCTGATAGTGGTCATTGCTTCGGGTTTGGTGATGTTGGTGTTTCTAATCTGGTTGCTCCCGATTCTCTATCGCTATCTAAAAATACAACTAAATCACCCTAAGACTGGTTTGGTCACAGGGGTTTTAGGAAGTTTCTTGATTAGTGCGATCGCATTATTTTTTGGTATTACTTACTGCCTTGGTACCGACCTCACCCGTGGTGCTCGGTATAGTTTCGTCTACTTCCCTGCTGTGATTGTCTTAGTAGCAGCCGCCCTAGCCGTCAGTAACCGTCACCCTTCAACAGCAAATCCCACTGATAATAGTAGCCCTAGGAGACCAAAAACTATAGCGCTAGTTTTGCTAATGGGGTTTTTGAGTAGTATTACCGTAGTCAGCAATCGAGGCTATCAAAAATACTATCGTCCAGATTTATTGGTACCGATAATCGAACAAAAGTCATCAGTACCGATACTAATTGCTACTACTCACAACACCTTGGTACAGACTGGCGAAATGATGGGGCTGGCTTGGGAATTCCAACAGAAGGCTGATCAAAAACTATCTTCAGTCAATCCCCAATTTCTATTGGCACATCAAGACCAAATTCAGTGCCAGCAGACCAATTGTCCTGCTGCTATCACTCTTAAACAAACTGTCGCTGATTTGTCAAGTCCCCTAGATTTATGGTTGGTGAATTTTAACGCAACAGTTGAAGAGTTACCTAATTGTTCTGCTGAGAATTCTGTTAATAATTTAATATCCGTGGATGGTTACCAAGCTCAGGTTTATCACTGTCTTGGTTCTAAGCATTCAGCTGTCAGCTATCAGCCGTCAGCCGTTAGCCGTTAGCCCTCAGCGCTCAGCCCTCAGCCCTCAGCCCTCAGCTTATTTTATTCAAAAGCAGAGTAGCGTGGCACAGGGTTCTAGTTTGTGGCACAGGCTTCTAGCCTGTGACGAGGTAACCCATAGCCTATAAGCTGAATGCTGAACGCGCACGCGTGTGCGTAGCACATATGCTGAATGCTGAACGCGCACGCGTGTGCGTAGCACATATGCTGAATGCTGATAGCTTACACAAAATCTGCGATAGTATCTTTTGTACTAAACTCTAATTAAAGCCACCCCCATGAGCATCGCCCCCCTAACCTGGCAAGAACTAGAAGCTCTGACGGATTTTAAAATAGATACTGTTAATGGCGCTACTAACGCTCAATCTTGTTTGCGCCTATTTGGTTTTACTGAATCTGATATTCGGGTTACCCTATACCGAGATAACCACGCTTGGTGCCCTTACTGCCAGAAAATTTGGCTATGGTTGGAAGAAAAACAGATTCCTTATCGTATCAAAAAAATTACCATGTTTTGTTATGGTAAGAAAGAACGTTGGTACAAGCAGAAAGTGCCATCTGGGATGCTACCAGCCCTAGAGCTAGATGGTAAATTGATTACCGAAAGTGATGACATTTTAATCGGATTAGAACGGGTTTTTAAACCCTTAGAGCAAAGCATGAAAGACCCCGCTGTCATAAAGCTAAGGCAGTTGGAGAGACTTCTGTTTAGAGCTTGGTGTACTTGGCTGTGCTATCCTACACGTTCATCTAAAGAAGAGCAACATCACCAAGACCAATTTATTCAAGTGGTGGAGATGGTGGAAAATGCCCTAAGCTCCACTCCAGGTCCTTACTTTCTTGATCAGTTCGGTACTGTTGATGTAATTTTCATGCCTTATGTCGAACGCATGAATGCCAGTCTTTATTACTACAAAGGCTATTCTCTAAGGGAAGAAAATCCCCGATTGGCAGCTTGGTTTGAAGCCATGGAAACCCGACCTACCTATCGTGGCACACAGAGCGACTTCCACACCCATGTCCATGATTTGCCTCCCCAGATGGGGGGCTGCTGGCCAAACGATAAACCCCAGACGTTAGTCAATCAGGCACGGGTAGACAATGGTCCTTGGGAAGGGCTACCGGATGTAACTTACCCAGAACCGGAAACCTCCCGTACTGAAGCTCTCCAACGAGTGCTTAAACACCGCACCAATATCATTCGAGTTAACCCCGCCGACGAGACCTTGTTTGATCCAGCCCTGCGTTGTGCCTTGACACACATGATTACCGGGGAAACCTGTATGCCACCGTTGGGTTCAGATCCTGCTCTTAGATATTTGCGCGATAGAATTAGTGTTCCTCGGGATATGTCTATCTATGCTGCTAAGAGGCTCAGAGAGTCTCTGGAAAAAACTGCCTCTTTAGTAGGAAATGGTCAAGGTTCTGCTATTCCCATCCGTCACCGACGTGACCAAGATCCAGCTAACTTTGCCAAGGCGGTCTAGAGTTGCGATCGGCGTTCGCGCAGCGTGGCTAAAGGCCTCAGCCGCGCCAAAGGCGATTAGCCCGAAGGGCGTTGGCTAGCGATGAAGCGTTCGCGAAGCGTGGCCAAAGGCCTCAGCTTCCGCGCTTATGCGATCGCACTAACTTTATCTAGGATATTAATCGTAGGGTGGGCAGTGCCTAGCCACCCGATGGCTAGCTTGGTGAATCTGCCTGATCTACTGCCCACCCTACATCAAGCTCAATACAAATACAGGGTTGTATAGCAATGAAAACTAAATCTGTGAATGGGGATAAGTCCCAACGGGCGAGCAAAAAGAAGCATCTACTAGCAGCAGATAGTAAAAAGAAAGATAAGAAAAAATTAAATAAGGAAAAATTAAATAAGAAAAAACTCAAGAAACAAAAGAAGGCCAATCTTACCAAGTCAGAACGAAAAGTGTTCTACCACATTTCTGAGGCAGAAGGCAGCTCTAAACTTCCGAGGAAAATGTATGAAAAGGAGCTTGCCCGTCTGCAATTGGAACTGGTGAAAATGCAATACTGGACTAAGCATACTGGAACCCGGATTGTGATTGTGTTTGAAGGACGTGATGCAGCCGGGAAGGGGGGCACTATTAAACGGATTACCGAACCCCTAAATCCACGTGGCTGCCGAATTGTGGCATTGGGTACACCGAGTGATCGGGAAAAGACCCAATGGTATTTCCAGCGCTATGTAGCTCATCTACCCGCAGCCGGTGAAATTGTCTGTTTTGACCGCAGTTGGTACAACCGAGCTGGGGTGGAGCATGTGATGGGTTTTTGTACCGATGCACAGTATCAGGAATTCATGCAAACCTGCCCACAATTTGAGCGGATGTTGGTCAGATCTGGCATAATTTTGCTGAAGTATTGGTTTTCAGTCAGCGATGAGGAGCAAGAGCGACGGTTCCAATCTCGCACCACCGATCCCGCTCGTCGCTGGAAGCTCAGCCCGATGGATCTAGAATCTCGCGATCGCTGGGTGGAATATTCCGAAGCAAAAGACAACATGTTGGCTCACACCAATATTCCCGAAGCCCCCTGGTTCACGGTGGAAGCTGATGACAAAAAGCGTGCTCGCCTTAATTGCATCAGTCATATTCTCAGCAAGATTCCCTATGTTGATATGACACCGGAACCTCTAGAATTACCACCACGCAAGAAAGCTCCCAATAACTATGTGCGCCCACCTCTGAATGAGCAATTTTTTGTGCCCCAGTTGTATTGACATTTGGGAACGTCCTAAAATTCAGGACTTAGGGGTTTCTTCCTGTATATTATTTCATTATCCTTTGGCTGAGGCAATAAACGATAACCATTACTATAATGTTTTTTAGGTTCAAGTAAAGACTGAATCTTTTTGGAGGTTTCTTCAATAGCATGTAGAATCCTCCCAAGGACATCAGTTTGCTTAGCTTTAACTAGCAACAAACACTGATTAGCGTAAAAAACAACAATCAGCAAAGTATCTCTAGATTCCATCAATATTTTTTCGTTGTTTACCAGACTAGGTAAGCGGTTAATAGAGTTGTGAAACA
>NZ_JAAHIG010000321.1:0-10191 GCF_010692305.1 Moorena sp. SIO4G3
GGGTTTTGGTCAGTTCTTTGATATCTTAGCTTGGGTTTGTTGGAAACGAGGCGTATATTTTGGCAAAGTTGATTACAGATATACTAGTCAAATTTGTCCAAATTGTGGTATAAATACAGGCAAAAAAGATTTGTCTGAACGCATACACAAATGTCCTGAATGCCATTATGAAATTAACAGAGATGTTTCAGCTGCTCAAGTGATTTGTCAACGTGGTATTACTGCGGTCGGACAGATCGTGCTAGAAAATGACTGTGTAGGCGGGCTGTCGGGGGTTTACAACAACCTAGATAAGTGCTTTGGAAGCAGTAAACCCAAATTGTGAAGTTTGGGAATCCCCCGTTATAATATCTGATTTAACGGGGGAGGATGTCAATGCGCTGAAAATACTCTTGGACTAAGATGCCTCAAGTAGTGGCATTGGTGAATATTGGAATCCAAAGGATAGTTGCCTCAGTTACCAATTAAGTAGTGGGACAAACGTTTTAGTAACTGTGTTAACTTTGGTTAAGTTAACTCAAACCTGATCAGCTATAAAGATGGTTCGTATTTTACATTTCTTAATATAATTTCATTTATTTATTTATTTCCGACTAATTACCAAGTACTAATTACTAAGTACTACTTAATAAGTACTAATTACCAAGTACTAATTACCAATTACCAATTACCAATGAGTCTTGGAGCAGGTACAAAAGCATCTAGACTTGAGTCAGCACTGACAAACAAGTAAAACCTACTCAAGAGGAGGGTTTGCATTGACTGAAAACCAAATTTCCCTCCAGACAATCTCGCGTAGTGAACTGCGACAGCTGGTGCGTTCTCAACTGCAGATACTGCTGGAGCAAGGTAATCTTCAGGGTGCTAAGCAAGTGCTGGTACCAGTACAACCAGTAGACATTGCCGAAGCGATTGAAGGATTACCCGAAGCAATGCAAGTGATTGCCTTCCGCTTATTGTCTAAATCTGAGGCCATTGAGGTGTATGAAAATCTTGACTCCAGTGTCCAACAGTCTCTAGTTGAGAAGTTCAAACATCAGGAGGTACTGGATATCGTAGATAAGATGTCGCCAGATGATCGAGCCAGGTTGTTTGATGAGTTGCCAGCTAAGGTCGTCCGACGTTTGCAGTCACAGTTAAGTCCCAAGGAGCGCCAAGCGACAGCCCTGTTGTTGGGGTATGAGGAGGGAACAGCAGGGCGAATCATGACCCCTGAATATATTTCCCTCAAGGAAAACTTGACGGTTAGCGAGACCTTGGATCAGATTCGTAGCTTAGCCAAAGCCTCGGAAGTCGTATATTACCTCTATATCACCGATAACTCTCGACATTTGACTGGGATTGTTTCCCTGCGGGATTTGGTGATTTCTTCCACCGAGACCACCATGGGTGAAATTATGACTCGTGATGTGGTTTATGTCCATACCTATGCAGACCAGGAAGAGGTAGCACGGATGATCCAACGCTATGATTTTCTGGCTGTACCAGTGGTTGACCGGGAGCAGCGTCTAGTGGGTATTGTCACTGTGGATGATGTGATTGATATCTTGGAGCAGGAAGCAACAGAAGATATGTACGCGGTAGGTGGTGGTGTCCAATCGGAAGGAGATAATTATTTTCAAACCAATTTATTCACAGTTGCCCGCCGACGGGTAGTTTGGTTATTTGTCTTGTTACTCACTAATACGGTTACGGGTACGATCATAAAGTCTCAAGAGTCTATTTTGCAGCAGGTTGTTGCCCTAGCAGCTTTTATCCCTTTACTCACTGGCACTGGTGGTAATGTGGGCGCTCAGTCTTCTACGGTGGTGATTCGTGGCTTGAATACTGATGAAATTCGTGACTTAGGCCCCGGTCAAGTGATTTGGCGAGAGGCACTGGCGGGGTTATTACTAGGAGGGATTCTGGGTACTATCGCCACTGGATGGGGTTACTGGTTACAAGGAGATTTTTTAGTAGCCCTATCGGTGGGAGTGAGTCTAGTTGCGATCGCACTTTTAGCATCAATTGCCGGTTCAGCCCTACCGTTTCTGTTCCGTCACCTAGGCTTAGACCCAGCTCTGATGTCCGCACCATTTATTACAACAGTTGTTGATGTCTTAGGTGTGCTGATTTATTTCAATATTGCTAAATCAGTCTTAGGGCTTTAGCATCAAAGGCAACAGGCAACAGGCAACAGGCAACAGGCAACAGGCAACAGGCAACAGGCAACAGGCAACAGGCAACAGGCAACATAAAATCATAATCTGTACTTCAAATTGTCGCAAATCGAATTAACTGTATAATTAAATTTATAATTAGGGCAAGCTGAATAAGTCGTAACCCTTGATTTATTAAGGTTTTGAGGACTATTCAAGATTCATAAAGTGCAAGAAATAAGCCGAATCCCTATCAAAACTAATACACTTATTGAACTGATGTTTGTGAAAGTTCCACCCGGTTAAACCTCTTGCCTCTTGCCTCTTGCCTCTTGCCTCTCCTCACCAAAACTTTTTCACCAATCCCTAATTAACAGTCCTGGTGCCAGTACTTATAAATCCCATAAGCCAGAGTAACGACACCGGTAACAATGGCCGATTCATCCACGGCAAACAGAGGATGGTGCAGTGGGTAGTTTAGTTTATTTTGGAATCCAACCCCGAGGCGGAACATGCTGCCAGGAGCGTGTTGTAGATAAACCGAGAAATCTTCCGCACCCATAGAGGCTTCGGGTATGATTAAAACGCGATCGCTTCCCCAAGCTTCCTTAGCTGCTGCTTCCAACAACTGAGTTAAGGCTAAGTCATTTTGTACTGATGGTACTCCCCGCTGATAGTTGATGTGATAGCGAGCGCCATAAGCATTACAGACATTGGCCACAATCTTTTCAATCCAATCCGGTAGACCAGCATAGGTTTGGGGATGAAGCGATCGCACTGTTCCTACTAGTTGCACTTGGTCAGCAATAATATTCGGAGCTCGCCCACCACTAATTTGTCCAATTGTCAAGACCATCGGGTGTAATGGGTTCTGGGTGCGACTAATAGCTTGTTGGAGGGTGGTAATCACCTGGGCAGCAATCCAAATCGCGTCAATAGCTTGGTGAGGGCGAGCTCCATGACCGGATTCTCCCATAATTACGATTTCTAAATCATCCGCTGCTGCTGTTAATGCCCCATAGCGGATACCAATAGACCCTGCTGGAATTGATGGGAAAACGTGAAGACCAAAGATAGCACTCACATCCTTCATTCCCCCATCTTTAACAATCCAGTTTGCACCTTGAGCAATTTCCTCAGCTGGTTGGAACAGAAAGCGAGTATTACCAGGAAAAGTTTCTCCGAGTTGGGATAGAACCATAGCTGTGCCTAAGCCTACGGTGGTGTGGACATCATGACCACAGGCATGCATGACTCCCGGTTGATGTGAGGCAAAATCCAGGCAAGTTTGTTCGGTGATGGGTAGAGCGTCCATATCAGTGCGCAGGGCGACTAATCGCTCATCGGTACCACCAATCAGTTCACCGATAAGACCAGTTTTGCCAATCCCTTCTTGTACATGAAGACCACAGGAGGATAGGACCCCAGCTACGTAAGCCGCTGTTTGGTGTTCTTGACCACTCAATTCTGGGTAAGAGTGGAGATGACGGCGGATTTCGATTAGACGCGGGGCAAGTTCTTGGGCTAACTCTTTAATCTGGGAGAGCATGCTGCTAGATAAAATTTTTTGATACTTAACTCTTTATACTTCTTTTTTAATGTTTGATGAGACAACTATTTGCGGTAAAAGAATATTGTCTCAATCATCCATTTGTTAAGATACAACCGCTGCTGAAACGATGCCTTGCTCTTCAAGCACTGCAGCAACTCTAAGAATCATTGCTTCATGGTAGGGTGCAGCAATAATTTGTACCCCTAAGGGCATTTGACCAGGACGCTGAATTGGTACTGATAAGACCGGTAAGCCAATGAAGGATAAGGGTTGAGTAAATAATCCTAAGTTTGGACGAACCAACACTTCTTCCCCGGCAATGACCATTTTTTCTTGGCCCAGTCGGGGAGCAACACAGGGTGTAGTGGGAGCGAGGATAATATCGACATCTTGGAAGACTTCCCGAACGCGATCGCGAAACCATTGTCGAAACCGTTGGGCTTGAATATACCAAGTCCCTGGAATTAGGGCACCTGCTAAAAAGCGATCGCGTGTAGCTGGATCAAAATCATCGGGACGTTTACGCAAATTGTCCAAATGCAGGTTTGACCCTTCATTAGCCGTAATAATATAAGCTGCTGCTCTGGCTCGCTTGGCTTCTGGGATAGTAACCGAGGCAGTTACATCCAAGCTACTAGCGACTTTAGCCACAGCATCCAAGACTTCTGGTTCTGCCCCTTGAGCAAAATACCCATCAGCAACCCCAATCCGTAACCCTTCAATCCCCTGGTTAAGGTGGGGAACACAGAGTTCTGGGAGACGATTGGTACATACTGAATCAGCCGGATCTGCTCCCTGAAGGATATCAAAGATAGTAGCAATATCCCGTACAGAACGAGCAAACGGACCGATATGATCCAAACTAGCAGAAAACAAGAAAACCCCTGCGCGAGACAATCGTCCGTAGGTAGGTTTGAAGCCAAAAGTACCACACAACGCTGCTGGTACGCGGATCGAACCATTGGTATCGGAACCGAGAGTTATTGGTACTAATCCCGCCGCCACTGCTGCTGCCGAGCCGCCAGAGGAACCACCAGCAATGCGAGTGAGATCATGGGGGTTATGAGTTGCGCCGTAATGGCTATTTTCCGTTACAAAGCCATAGGCGTACTCATCCATATTTAATGCTCCGACTAGGATAGCACCCGCTTGTTTGAGTTTAGTTACAGCAGTAGCATCACGGGAAGCAGGAAGATTTTCAGCATTAATTTTTGACCCAGCTAATGTTATTAAGCCAGCGATATCATATAAGTTTTTAACCGCAAAAGGAACTCCTGCCAATGGACCGGGATTGTTTCCTTTAGCAATAGCATGATCAATGTGTTCAGCATCGGATAAAGCTTGGTCAGTGGTAACCGTTGTGAAACAGTTAAGGGATTGGTTACCGACAGTTATTTTTTCGAGACAGTTAGTAATAACTGTTTTGGCAGTGACTTGACCTTCTTGAATCGCAGTGGTAATTCCAATGGCATCAGTTTGGTTCACGGTTAGCATCCTAATTTCAGCTATTATGATGATTGAGTAACGCTTATCAACCAATAAACTCGATAATTTTATAGTCAAAAATTATCAGCATCCTAAGGTTCAAATACAGGAGCAGCTGCGATATCATCAGGTAAGCTAAATTCTGTGACTAGAGATGCGATCGCATAAATTGTAGCGAAGTTTTTGATAACACCAGGACGATGTTGTGGCTTAAGGTCTAAATCAAGGAGTTGCGCCATTGCTTCGACATAGGTAGCAGTTTCAAGTTTTTTGGGCATCATTACTAGTTAGTGTTTAAGAATTTAGTAGTTAAAATTAATTGTAATCTATAAATAGAATATAATTTTAAAACCTGTCGTTATTACTCAAAACTCAACCATCAAAACTCGGCAGTCTCTTCAAAACTATCTTCAAAAAAACAAAGTTAAGTTTTTCGTTACCTTAAGGATATAAAGACACCCGATATGGCTATGACTCAAACGAAAGCCGAACCCATTATCCGATGGGAAAAACTCCCCGACGAATTTCAATTACCCGATGACCCAGTGGATGATCTCTATCATCCCTTATTAGCGGCTATCCTGCGAGAGATTCTGGAATTAGCTGGATTTATCACTAACTCAATGCTGATTGCTTCCAACTTTGGACTCTGTGCCAATGTGGACGGTAAAACAGTAGTCAAAGCACCGGACTGGTTTTATGTACCTTCTGTGTTTCCTGTCTTACCAGGGGTGATTCGCCGGAGCTATACCCCTCACACCGAAGGAGAGGTACCAGCAGTGGTTATGGAATTTTTATCCGAGAAGGAGCAAGGAGAATATTCCCTTAACCCCCGTTACCCCTATGGCAAATGGTACTTTTACGAGCAAATCCTACAAGTACCAATTTATGTGATTTTTGACCCAGCCTCCGGAAGTTTGGAAATGCGATCGCTTAATTCAGGAAGCTATACCCTACAACAACCCGATGCTAATGGACGCTACTGGATTGAATCCATGGGTTTGTTTCTCGGAGTATGGTACGGGCAAAAATCAGAAATCACCAACTATTGGTTACGGTGGTGGGATAGCTCTGGAAATTTATTACCTTGGGGAGAGGAGAAAGTCCAACAAAGTCTACAGCAAGGCTTACAGCAAGGCTTACAGCAAGGAAAACTGGAGCTAATTATGCGTCAGTTGACACGCAAGGTTGGAACAATTGAGCCTACTCTAGAATCAGTAATCAACAACTTATCTGCTGCTGATTTGGATCAACTGAGTGAGGCATTGTTCGATTTTTCCGATGGGTCGGATTTATCCAGTTGGTTAGAGGGATATACTCTTAAACCGTCATAAAAACGGACCAGCCCGCATAGTTAGAGTCGATGCCTGGTATTACCCAGGGCACCTCTCCTTCAAATCCGTACGTGCGACTTTCACCGCATACGGCTCCTAGATATCCTGTCCTTTCGGTTTGCTCCAGTGGATTTGTTGGTGACAGCTGTGATGTACTGCCATTAGGTTCTTAGACTTCCAGTTGTCGTGGTTCCCATCTATGTGATGGAGTTGCACGGACTCTTCGTCTATGAACTTTAATCCACAATGTCCACAGGAATGGCGTTGCCTTTTCAAGGCTATTGCTGTAGCATCACTGTATAGCTTGGAGTTTCTTTGACTCCAGTACACTGTTTTCCCGTTATAGGGGGAGTTGGTTCCTGCTACCATTTTGTGTCCGTTCTGTTCGTATCCTACGGATGGGAAAGCCTTGTTACAAAGTTTGTTGGCTTTATACCTGTTGACTTTCTTCTCTTTTCGGAATTTACGGTTGGCGGTCTTGTTCATGAACCACAAGGAATCTCTTGCGCTGCTCATGTCACACCATTTGTGGTAGTTTCTCCATCCCCTTATCACGGGGGCTAGTTTTTGTGCCTTTACTTCAGCGCCATAATTCGAGTTGTTGACTATGGTTTTAATCTTCTTTCGGATACTTCGGTGATTTTCCACTGAGGGAATACTCCGGAATTTTCCGTTATGTTTTTGAACATACATTCTCCAACCTAGGAAGTCAAAGCCATCTGTCGTTTTGGTAATCTTGGTCTTTTCTTCACTGATTTCCATCTCACATTCTGCTAAAAAGGTCTTGATTTTGTCCAGTACCTTTTCTGCGTTATCCTCTGGTTTGAGGAATATCACCATGTCGTCTGCATATCGGACGCTGGGGTGAATTGCCTCTATTCCATCAAGTGCAATGTTGGCTAAGAGTGGGCTAACCACACCTCCTTGGGGTGTTCCTTGTTCAGGGAATTCCGGATTGATGCCAGCTTTTAAACATCTGAAAATCCCCTTCTTCAGACTAGCTGGGGCTAGCAATCTATCCATGATGGACTTATGGGAGATACGGTCAAAACACTTTTTAATATCTAATTCAATTACTCTCTTATTGATGCCATTGGATTGTGACCTTAAATTATTGAACACATGTTTTTGGGCATCATGGGCACTGCGTCCAGTCCTAAACCCGTAACTCCGGGCGTGAAAAGTTGCTTCGTGCGCGGGTTCGAGAGCGTATTTGGCTAGACATTGCCATGCTCTATCGGCGATTGTGGGTACCTTAAGAATCCTTACTTTCCCATTCTTTTTTGGAATTGGGATTTCGCGAAGTCCGCTATGTTTCCAGACAAGGCCATAGTGGTTCAATTCATACAGTAGTTCAATTCGCTCTTTGTATGTTAGGGCTGTCTTCCCATCCACACCGGCAGTCTTCTTGCCTTTATTGAGCTGTGTCACTTGACGGATGGCTAGAAGTTGTGCTGCGCGAGATTTCAGAATCAGTTTTTGTAGAGACCGAGCTTTCCTCAAGTCACCGTTTCGAACTGCTTTGTACACTCTTCTCTGTAGGCGAAAAAGGTTCCGTCGGAGTTGTTTCCAATTTTGTCTTTTCCATAGGTCACTATATCGGTTTGACATGTGTCTACCTGTACTCTTCGTTGATTTGTGTATTCTGGATACCCGCAGGCAGTTTCCGCCTGCATCCTACCCGACAGTAGGGATTAAGTTTGACATAACTTACCGAGGTGACGACCTATCCTCAGACCTATTAATGCTGTCGTTTTTACTTGTTCCATCTATCGGATTATTCTGGTGATTTAGGGCGATTCATTTTGCCTACTATCTTCTCGGAGTTTACAGTTATCCCGTTTAAAACACTGTGAGAATGAGATAGTAGAGTCCACATATTTTGTTCAGATTGTGGCTCCCTTGTTAGACACTTTTCTAGAATCTGTTTACCCATGTCACCTTCCCCTTTAGCACCAGTGTCCTGATCTGCTTCGGTCTGATTGTGCCCTGTCGCCAGCTTCACTCTGAAAGTTGTCGCTTTCTCGGTGTGGCCAGGTAGGGAGTCACATGTCTCCTCATGGGTGGGATTTTCACCCACATCCGTTAGATAGTTAAGAATTTTGAGGTGTTATCCTCGCGATTCTCCCAACTCATACCCCTGGAGTTTCTCTAGGTTCCTAGTTGGAGCAAGCCGCACAAACGGTCAAGGTGCAATTTATTGTTGCCTGAGGGAGGAGTGGTCATCAGCAATTGGAGTTAAGCCTGCCACTCATCTGTCTAGGCGTTCCTGGTATCTCGACCAGGAGTTTCTTAAAAGCCTTAGTTTTGCTATGCTTACAATCAAGCCAACCAAGCTCAACTGCATCAAGCAAGCTAAGTCCCATCCCTTCCAAGAAACGCGCGGTACGACGCAACAATACTGCCTGCACCTCGGTTTTACTCATATACCGGGTTATTTCCTTATCCGTACCTCTATCAAGGATATTTTTGGCAGCATTGTGGTCAGCCTGCAACACGACCCCATTGAATCTGGTAAAACTGTCCCCGATTCTTTTCCCTAGAAGGGTTCCGGTCACGGAGTCAATTTGCGACGTGTAACTAGGCTGCACTTCTGTGACAACCGAGCCAGTCCAATTAGCCCATTTTTGCAAGGAGTCCCGTATCTGACCTTTCATCCAACTATTAAGCTTACGGGACATGGCTTTGGACTGACGTTTATTTTTTATTGGTTGTGTTAAATCCTCTGCAAATACCTTTAAAGATTCTCCTTTGAAAAGAGCCTTAGAGGCCGCTCCTATAATTGCCGTAATTTCTGATTGATTTTTTCTGTATCGGCGATTTTCTGTTTTTCTGCTTAAATTATTTTCAAGTATCCGAGCCGACTTGGCTGGAT
Source organism: Moorena sp. SIO4G3 (assembly GCF_010692305.1). Taxonomy (NCBI): domain Bacteria; kingdom Bacillati; phylum Cyanobacteriota; class Cyanophyceae; order Coleofasciculales; family Coleofasciculaceae; genus Moorena; species Moorena sp. SIO4G3. Next base: position 9,385 of record NZ_JAAHIG010000321.1, read on the forward strand.
CTATTTTTTCTAGCTTTCTATGTATCGCCCAAAGCTTCCCTCTATTGCGATTCTTGGCATATATACGTTCGGAGTTTTTAGTGGCTAGCTTACCCAAGCCTTTACCGTGGGCTTGGTCATCTGAATCATAGAAAGCCTCAGTGTATCCCTTGTCTATCCCAATAGATCGGCGGTCGGCAGGAATATCTACAGTTCCATAATCTACTAAAAAATGAATTTCAAACCTTTGCAGTAGCTGGTTGTATATCAGTCTGATCTGACCTTTTATTTTCCGGTTAGACTTAACGGTTATTTTGTTTCTTTTTCTTTTCCTTAACCCAGCCAACTCTAGTTGATAAGTATTACGAGAGATCCTGTTGCATTTATACCCTTCTTGTTGGTAAACTATCTGATTTTTTACCCAAGAATGTCCCCGCTGAAACTCCTTCCTGACAAGCCTATGTAGCAGTGGGTTATCCAGGAAAGCTCTTGTCTTAAGCTGTTTACAAAGCTCCTTTCTTGTTTTTTGGTTGTCTTTCCCAGGAAACCTTTTGTAGATTTTCTTGATTACCGCATCGGTACAAGCTGCTTGGCTCGCTGTGATAGCCTTCGCTACATCATTGATAGTCCAATCCATCAACTTGGCAGGCAGCCCCAGAGTATCGGGAGTCCTAAAGCTTTTTATTTCCGGGATTGCCTTTTTATTACGGTCGATGTCCGGTATTACCCGATGCACCTCCGCTCCAAAGCCGTACGTGAAGCTTTCACCTCATACGGCTCCTAGGTTCTCCTTCAACCTTTCGGCTTGCAGTCATCTTGTGACGTGCT
>NZ_JAAHIG010000322.1:0-10191 GCF_010692305.1 Moorena sp. SIO4G3
TCCCTACTCCCTACTCCCTACTCCCTACTCCCTACTCCCTACTCCCTACTCCCTACTCCCTACTCCCTACTCCCTACTCCCTACTCCCTACTCCCTACTCCCTACTCCCTCCTCCCTACTCCCTACTCCCTACTCCCTACTCCCTACTCCCTACTCCCTACTCCCTACTCCCTACTCCCTACTCCCTACTCCCTAAAACCCATCGGTGTAAGTACCTCACCCAATCAATAAATGCTATCATGACTAATGACTAATGAAAAGAAACCCCCTGTTTTGGTTTGCTGCTGCTATTGGTCTGATTCTGGATCAGCTGACTAAATATTGGGTGGTGCAGAATTTTGAATTGGCTGAGACTCTACCCCTGTGGCAAGGGGTGTTTCACTTTACCTATGTGACTAATACTGGTGCCGCTTTCAGTCTCTTTAGTCAAGACGGCAGCTGGTTGCGCTGGCTATCCTTAGCTGTGAGTCTTGGTTTAATCGCCCTAGCTTGGTTTGGACCAAAGCTGATTAGGTTGGAACAGCTTGGTTATGGCTTCATACTCGGAGGAGCATTAGGGAATGGCATAGACCGTTTTTTCAACAGTTGTTTGGTAGATAACCAGACAGTAACGGGTTGCGTTGTGGATTTCCTCGATTTTCGGTTGATTAACTTCCCGGTATTTAATGTGGCCGATGTGTGTATCAACCTAGGTATTGTATGCTTGCTTATTGCAAGTTTTAAGCATCAATCCCCAAAATCTAGGGAGAAGGGGCAATAACTTACAAGCCACAAGGCACAAGGGTTATGGCCAATCTGCTTACCCTTTGCCTGTTCCCTGTCTTCCCTCTGTGCCCCCTCTTTCCCTGATTCGCCCTTTTCCTAACTTATTTGCCAAATCCGGATCCCTTAGCTGGATTTGGTATTTTCGGCGTATCCCTGCATCCGAGGTGCATCCGTGTCGTGCCCTATTCTCAAAAGTAACCAATAATCCTTTACTATTTATTCTCAATTAGTAAATTTTCTTGCAAGTGAGAGAAATAATTATTTAATATTGTCAATAATGGCTCGTTTTTGAGAGGGTTACCATGGCTAACTATACTGCCGCTTCACTCAAGGCCGAACTCAATGCTCGAGGTTGGCGTATGACACCGCAACGGGAGACCATTCTCCACGTTTTCCAAAATTTACCGAGAGGAACCCATCTGAGTGCTGAGGAACTTCACGAATTGCTCGACCAGCGAGGAGAAGGAATCAGCTTATCTACAATTTACCGCAGCGTTAAGTTAATGTCACGGATGGGCATCCTGCGGGAATTGGAATTGGCAGAAGGGCATAAACATTATGAACTCAATCAGCCTTTTCCCCATCATCACCATCATCTGGTATGTATTCAGTGTAACCAGACCGTTGAATTCAAGAATGACTCAATCTTGAAACAAGGGATGAGGCAGGTAGAAAAAGAAGGCTTGCAGCTAATTGATTGCCAGCTGACCATTCATACTATTTGCCCAGAAGCCCTGCGGATGGGATGGCCTTCGGCTCTACCGAGTAATTGGCGTTGCTCTCGATCCATTGCGATGGACGAACATTAGTTTTGTGAGTGGTTAGTCCTATGATAAGCGCTATACTAAGATCCTCTTGTCAATGGACTAAATGACAAGCAACATAATGTCCTCTACCTGCATCTTTAAACTCTGGTTCTGGGTCTTGCCGACAAGTATCCATTACCATAGGACAGCGAGTGTGAAACCGACAACCTTTCGGGGGATTGCTCGGGCTGGGTACATCCCCTGTTAGGATAATACGTTCCCGTTGACGCTCAAGTTCAGGGTCAGGAATTGGTACGGCTGAGATTAATGCTTGGGTATAGGGATGCAAGGGGTTCTCATATAAACAGACGCGATCTGCGAGTTCTACTATTTTGCCTAGGTACATTACTGCCACCCGGTCAGAAATGTGGCGCACTATACTTAAATCGTGAGCAATAAATAGATAAGTTAAGCCCATATCTGCTTGCAACGACTGCATCAAGTTAACCACTTGGGCTTGAATGGATACATCTAAAGCAGCAATCGGTTCATCACATACGATAAAGTCAGGGTTTAACGCTAAGGCGCGAGCAATGACAATCCGCTGACGCTGACCCCCAGAGAATTCGTGGGGATAGCGATTGATAAACTGAGGATTGAGTCCTACCACTTCTAGTAAGGACTGGACTCGTTCTTGTTTTTGTTTACCGGTGGCTAACCCATGGATTTGCAGGGGTTCACCGACAATACTTCCTACGGTCATGCGGGGATTGAGGGAAGCATAGGGGTCTTGAAAAATCATTTGCATCCGCCGACGCATCTGGCGCAGGGATTCAGCGTCTAGCTCGGTTAGGTCGATATTTTCAAAGTAAACATGACCAGCTGTGGGACGGTATAGTTGTAGGAGCGCTCGTCCGGTGGTACTTTTGCCACAGCCAGATTCTCCTACTAAGCCTAAAGTTTCGCCACGGTTGATCTCGAAGTTGAGTCCATCCACAGCTTTGATGGAGCCAATTTGCTTTTGCCAGATGATTCCTTGGGTGATGGGGAAGTGCATCTGTAGGTTTTCTATGTGTAACAGACTGTTGTTTTGTGGGTTGGGCTTGGGGTTGTCTAGCTGTGCTGCTGTCATGTGATGGTTTAATGCTTAATCGCAATCATATAGCGTTTTTATTTTAAAATGCTATAGCTGTATTACCATATCCATTTTTTTTTAAACCCAATTTCTTTTTGGGAAATTATTTGAATACAGTCACAGGATTTTTTTTTAAATTATTAAATTGGCTCAATATTTATTTTTAATTGATTTTTTTAAAAGCTCAATTAATTATTGAAAAAGGTAATAATAAAACTATCAAAATTGGATATACTTAGATAAGTTGTAGTCAACTTGTCAATAACCGTCTTATCAAAAAAACGGGCGATTTATTCTCCAAAAAAAACTTATATATAGCAATTATTATACTCATGAGGTACAAATTTGTGGGTTTTAGGGAGCAGAGAGCAGGGAGCAGGGAGCAGGGAGCAGGGAGCAGGAAGCAGGGAGCATGGAAGAGGAAAGAGGCAAGAGGCGGCCTGTGTACCTCATATCTATGATAAACGCTATAGTTGGAGTTATAAATAATACTTGACAGGGGGAAAACAATCAGCTTTATAAGTCAAATAAGGATGGCTAACTATGGCAGTTTTTACAGTTAATACCACAGCTGACGAAATTAATCCTTCTGATGGGGTCATCAGTTTACGAGAAGCCATCGCGCTAGCGAATAATAATCCTGGTCAAGATACAATTTTATTTCAACTTGAAGCAGGTCAACAGACGATTACTCTAGACTCTAATCCCCTTAATATCCCTACTATTCCCACTATTCCTACTATTCCCAGTATTCCTAATTTACCTAATTTTCCTAATCTCCCTAATCTTCCTGATCTCCCTAATCTTCCGACACTCCAAAATCAACCGACACTCCAAATTACCGAAAGTGTTAATATTGTTGGACTTCAAGAGCCTGACCAAATCACTATCGAAGGTGACGGTGGGTCTTTTGATATTTTTACGATTAGCAATGGTGCGAATGTTACCATCACAAACCTGACAATTTCTGGGGGAGAGGATGGCATCGAGGTGGATGATGGTAATCTAAACGTGATTAATAGCATCCTCACAGAGAACGAAAGCGATGGCATCAAGATAGAAGGAGACAATGCTAATGTCAACGTAGTCGGTAGCTCTTTCACAAATAACAGATCAGATGGCATCGAGATTGCAGGAGAGAACACTAATCTAAACGTGGTCGGTAGCTCCTTCACAAACAACGAAAAAGATGGCATTGATATCAACGGAAACAACACGACATCATTTGTTATCAAGAGCGCCTTCAGCGAAAATGTAGATAATGGTTTTGATATAAATGCGGTAGGTCAAAATGTAAAGGTTATTGATAGCACTATAATCAGCAACAATAACACTGGCATAGAAATCGGTACTTCGGAACAAGTAACTAACAACGTTGTACAGATATTCAATAACCAGATTATTGACAACCTGACAGGAGGTAGTGGCGGTGGTGTCAGTGTCCTTGGCATTGATAATGAAGTGCTGCTGGTCAACAATCAGATTACTGATAACTCCGCAGAAGTCAATGGCGGCGGCATTGCTGTCGATAGTGGAAATACCATGTTCCTGGGCAACAACACAATCACTGGTAATATTGCTGACAGTGACAACAATGGTATTGGCAATGGTGGTGGTCTCTTTATCGCTTTGGGGGCTACCGTCGGAATCAGAGCAACCCAAATTAGGGATAACTTTGACCTAGAAGCTGAGTCTCGCAATGTATTTGGTAATTTCTTCGACCTTGGAGATAATGACATTGCAGGTAATGACATTCAAGTTTAGAAATTGAGTTAACTTAGATCTGGCTTGGACTTTGGACAAAACCAAGGGGATCAAACATCTATCCCTAGAGCATCAAACCTCTCAAAAGCTTTCAGAAACTGTGTTTTATCGGAATCTGAACCTGAGGATATGGTTGCGGTAGGAATACCTTGGCGCAAGGGGGGAAAATAGTTTTTGCCTCAAATCTCAAACTTATTGGTTAACGAGAGCCTAAGGTAGTCTCAAGCAAGGCAAAATTTTTCAATTAGAGCTTAGGTCAATAGGAAGTTTCTCCAAAGTCCCATCAAGGAAATAGCTGAAATTATTCTTTAGTTATCTCCTTGACGACACCAGTTGTTGTCGAGGGGATAATCTGTTGTCTAATAAAAATTAATAACAGCAATGCATAATACATTTTGCAGAAAGCATAATGGACAAAAAAAACATTTTTTTTTGTAAAAAAAGTTTAAATAAATTGTTATAGTTAGTTTTATATAATATATAAATCAGAGCTAAATAAAATTATTTTCCAGGATTTTAAAATCTTTTCAGTCTTGATTTATTAATCATATAGGAAATATTATGAAGTTACAGTTTCCGGTTTTTTTTTAATCAACTATTAATAGTTATATAAATAATAAACTATAAAAATGGGATAGGTTTAGGTAAGTTTTAGTCAAACTGTCACTAACCTTTTGGATTAAATAACCAGGCGATTTATTCTCAAAATTTTTATGTTATGGGATGGTTGAGGGATAATACCTGACAGGGGAAAACAATCAGCTTGATCAGTAAAATAAAGATTACTAACTATGGCAGTTTTTACAGTAAATACCACAGCTGACGAAATTAATACAAACGATGGACTTACCAGTTTACGAGAAGCGATCGAGGGAGCCAATAATTCTCCTGGTGAAGATACAATCTTATTTGAACTTGAACCAGCTGAAGAGACGATAACCCTAGAGCCTATCCTAGGGACAATCGAGATTATCGACAGTGTTACTATTCTTGGAAAAGATGCTGATCAAATCACTAGTAATACTTTTTTTGGAGAAGATGCTGATCAAATCACTGTCGAAGGTGACGGTGGGTCTTTTGATATCTTTACCATTAGCAATGGGGCGAATGTTACCGTCACAAACCTGACAATTTCTGAGGGAGAGGATGGCATCCAGGTAAATGACGGCAATTTGGAAGTGATTGATAGCATCTTAACAGGTAACGACAGCGATGGCATCGATATCCAGGGAAACAACACTAATCTCAACGTGCTCGGTAGTTCCTTTACAAATAACAAATCAGATGGGATCCATATCGATGGAGACAACTCTACTGTATTAGTAAGGAACAGCACCTTAAGCGAAAATCAGGGTCAGGGTATTGATGTAAATGCTGCAGGTCAAAATGTCAGGGTGGTTGGTAGCACTATCAGCAAAAACCAGGAAAGTGGCATAGAAATTGGTAGTAAGGGAGAAAACCCATTTGAAGATTTTATAGCCAATGACAATTTTGTAGAAATATATAATAGCCGGATTATTGACAACGTAACAGGAGGCAATGGCGGTGGTGTCAATGTGGTTGGATTTTATAATGATGTGCTGCTGGTCAACAATCAGATTAGTCGTAACTCAGCAGAAGTGAATGGCGGCGGCATTTTCGTCGATGAGGCTAATACTATGTATTTGTTCAAAAACAAAATCACTTATAATATAGCTGACAGTGATAATGATGCTACCGGCATTGGTGGCGGCTTGTCGATTAGTCCACCTGCTTTTTTCCTTGATGGACCCACGGTCGTGATCAGAGGAACCGAAATTACCAATAACGTTAACAGAAATGGTTTCTTTTTCGGTTCCAATATAGCTGGTAAGTTCATCAACCTTGGAGGTAATGAAATTGGAATTAGGTCCCTAAGTACCAACACAGAATTAATTGCCTAATTCCAATCTCTGTAACCTTTACAATGTATAGCGCTACGCGCCATTGCATTGGCAAGAGGCATGCAAGCTAGAGTTGACTACAACAGCAATGGCAGCTTGTATCAATGTGCTAAATTTAGGGATTACCAGAGCCAGGGATAGCATGGGTAGACAGCAACTCGTTAACGTAGCGCCGAATTACAATCTGCTGGTGGTCAGAGCTAAGGCGTTTGGCTTGAATCAGGGAGTCGAGGCTAACCCCATTCACTAGGGCTAACAGGGCGTTGGCTTCTAACTCTGGCTCTATGTTAGCTCGAATCAGTTTGGCTGACTGTAGAGCTTTCAACTCTTGAATAATCACCTCACGGAGCTGAGCAGCACTCTGTTGATGCTCAGCCATCAGGGATTCTCGTCCAATGGCATACCCCAAAAAGGCCACCCAGACCTTCAGAATATCTTGCCGTTCAGTGTCTAGTGGCAAAAACGCAGATAGCATTTCTACTAGTCGATCGACTCCCCTAGCGTGCTCTGTTGCAGTCTGCATCGTTTTTTGTAGACGCTGAGTTACTTGATTAAGGGCAAACAGAATAAGCTCCTGCTTATCTCGAAAGTGGTGAGTAACAACTCCGGTGGTGCAACCCAGCTCTTGGGCGATCGCCCGCATACTGGTGCGATCTAACCCCTCTCGGACAATAACTCGCCAGGCGGCTTCAGAAACTTCAAGGCGGCGATCCTGTTGGGACATGAGCATTAAAGGAAACTATAGGGGTTTTTAATTGGGTGAGGTACAGAGTCCTGGGTTTTAGGGAACAGGGAACAGAGAAGAGGCAAGAGGCAATAGGCAATAGGCAAGAGGCAATAGGCAAGAGGCAATAGGCAATAGGCAATAGGCAATAGGCAAGAGGCAAGAGGCAATAGGCAAGAGGCAATAGGCAATAGGCAAGAGGCAAGAGGCAATAGGCAAGAGGCAATAGGCAAGAGGGAAAAAATCCTGTGTACCTCATTAGGCTAGAAATCGCTATAACCAGATATACACCAGATATACACCAGATATAAAGTGGGACACAAACAAAGTGTCAATGCCTATTGACAGCTTATCATAACAGTTGTTATATTTATTCATAACAACTGTTATGAGGTTAACCTAATGCACTCTGAGCTGACTTGTCCCTCCCCTCGCTCTGGTCTGAAAGGTTTGCTTGATCGCTTCACCGGACCAGGGGCAACCCAAGCTGAGTTGCTCATACAATTTGTGCCGTCCCTGGTGGCTTTGGTAGCAGCTCCAACCTACGCCCTGACCCTCCCAATACAGTGGACCCCGTTGCAATTAGGACTGATCGCTGTTCTTGCCCTTGATTTAGTGGGGGGTGTCCTCACCAATGCTACCTCCACCGCTAAGGGTTGGTATCACCGACCGGAACAGGGTTGGCAGCAGCATTTAGGATTTGTGTCTGTTCATGTCATCCATGTCTTGTTAGTGGCCCTGCTCTTTCGTGGGGGAGATTGGGGATTCTTTATCGGTGTTTCCAGCTACCTGTTGGGGGCATCAGTCTTGATTTTGCTGTCTCCCTTGTATCTTCAACGTCCAGTGGCTTTAGGGCTTTATAGCTTAGGGCTATTGGGCGATCGCTATCTATTTCCCCCAATGGCTGGTCTGGAATGGTTTCTGCCTTTGTTTTTTCTAAAAATATTGGTCAGTCATTTACTTAAGGAAACCCCTTATCCCCCTAAGGAAAGGCGATAAGATTTGCTGCCACTGATTTGTGGTGTTTGACAGGAATAATTCTAGTTGTGAGGTAATTACAATGACAATAACTATTAGACATCTGGTATCTGCACTCTTAGTTTTATCGTTTGGATTGTTGGCATCTCTTGTTCCTGGTGGTTTAATTGAAACAAGGAGTTTCTCACATATTGACCCGTTGATATTGGGTATATTTAATACCTTTTTAACTTCCCTAGTAATAGTCAGCATTTTGATTGTTTACTTTATTTTAAAAGATTTGAATTGGGCGTTTATTGTGTCTGGATTATGTGCTATTTCCTATTTTATCGTATACGCCTTAGACTTAGGAACACTATTTCCAGTCTCGCCAGATCCAATGCCTCAGGCGCTATTTGTAATTGAACTATTGGGAATGATTGTTTCTCTTCCTTTACTATTTCTTTCTGTTCGAGGAGCTATCACCAGTAACAAGAGTAGTAACGATCAAGTAATGGTAAACAAACCCTATTGAACGCACCCCATCCAAATCAAAGATTATGGATGGGGATTCATTCGCTCTTGAACAGCTAAATTTCTTAACGTCCCCAGGACAATTGGCGTTCTCAATGTGCCGTCAGAACTTTTGCTGTCGTACACCCTAGAAAAGTTTTTATCCCCTACTATTAAGCAATACCAATATCTAGCACCGATGTTATAACTAGCGTTTAAATCGGCGTGATATTGTTTTCCACTCTTGAATTTGGCTAGGGAATAATTTGTTTGGCTTCGTCTAACTTTTCCACTCCCATCAAAGGCTACCGCACTGGTTAATTTAGGATTAACTGTCTGAACTTTTCCACCTAATTCTGTCCATTTATCTGTGATTATTTCGAAAATTTTTCGGTGACACCATAAGTGAAATTTTTGTTTCATTAATGACCTTTTTTTACCAGCTTTTGCTTTCCATCCCCAGAGATTTTCTAAGACAATTACCTTGACCCCATGCACCTTGGCGAATTGAACAATTTGTCTGGCTACTTTTCGAGAAATCTCTAGATTTTGATTAGCTGACTTGCGGTTAAGTCCACCACAAAACCCTTTCGGTAATGTTTGACCAGTTAAATTACTGGTTTGTTTAGCTTTTTTGGCTATCATCATTCGTCGTTTGTTGCGATAGTCTATGTCTCTGGCTGGATTAATAAAAGTTCTCGCCTTTACAGTACCATCCCGCCCGACGATAGCAGCCGTTGCTGCATTATTTATCCCTAAGTCAACACTACAAACATAATCGGTTTCTTCTCTTTTTACTGGTTTTATTTGAACTGGCATTGAGAGCTGACATTTAGTTTTATTCACCACTAAAGAAGGTGACTTTAATTTGTTGCCCTCAACTAAATGCCGATTATTTCCGTGATTTTTTACTCCTATATTAGTTAACCAAATCCAATCTTTTCCCGACCACACCTTGAGAGCAACAGTTTGATAATACTTACCGTATAAAATTTGTTGACCTTTATACAAAGCCGGGTAAGTTTTACACATTGCTGTTAGTCTTGGTGCTTTAGCTGTACGTTTTTTACGATTTCCCGACTGCCAAGAACGATAACGGGTTTGAAAACTAGAAACAATGCCAATTGCTTCAGCTATGGCTGCTCTTCTTAAATAGCTGGGAAACTTACGGTGATCTGGATATTTGTTGACAATTTTCTGATAATAACTATGTTTGGGATTTGGGTTAGCTGTGGTAACATGAATCATTTTTTCCACAGCCAAAACTTTTTCTAAGCTACTTAGAGGGGCTAAATTAGACCATTGTGCATTCACAATCAAAACTAAAGGTAAAAGATATTTACGGTAGCAGGTTACCGTCATCAACATCATCTCTTTCTGTTCGGGAGTAGTAACTAAACGCCACACATCTGTACGAATCAGAGGTTGAGGTTGAGATTTTTTAGTTTTTCTTTGGCTTTTTTTACCCATGGTCTAGTCACACCCCACTCTATAGGCTATTAAATTATATTAACACAAATATGATTAATCTAGAATTGCCAAAAGAATAAGAAAAGGTAGTGTTTTTTGTTGGTCTCGCTAACCCCACCTATAATCTTCGATTTAGGTGGGGTTAGCGAGACATTTTGTTCAAAGACCTTTGTATATTTCGCTTTCTTTTTGGTT
>NZ_JAAHIG010000323.1:0-10150 GCF_010692305.1 Moorena sp. SIO4G3
TAGCGCTTAAGCTGTTGGCGTAGCCTGCGCGTAGCGCATATGCTTACGAAATATCAAATCCTGGCTGGGGTTTGGATTTCACTATAGCGTTTCTCATAGCTATCAGGTACACATTATTTTTTCCCTCTTCCCTCACTTCCCCTCCTGGGAGGGGTTAGGGGTGGGTTCCTCTTCCCTGCTCCCTGCTCCCTGCTCCGAAGTCCCTAAAAACCAGAAATTTGTACCTCACAATTCGTAGAATTGCTATATCTAAACTATAAGTGGTTTTTCCAAAGTACAAAAAAGGTGTTTTCTGAAAACAGAACAGTCACCTAATATCTTTGAGAGTCAGTGGCAACTCTATCAAAAAATACTGACTAACAATTACATGAAACACCGTGAAATTTACGGCATCTTACACGCATTTCTAGTCAGCTACTTTCCAACCCCCTTCTCCATGCTTGACCTAGGCTGCGGTGATGCTAGCTTCACGGCTCAGGCTTTAGCCAATACCACGATTGCTTCCTACAAAGGTATTGACCTCTCTGAGGCAGCACTAGAGATTGCTCGTGATAACATGAATTCTATCCCCTGCGAACAGACATTGATCCAGGGCGACTTCTTTGAAGTAGTTTCTGAGTTGGCACAAAAGCAGCAGGATAGCTTCGACGGGATTCTAAGTTCTTTTGCGTTCCATCACCTCAGTTTTGAGCAAAAAGATGGTATTATGGCTCAGCTTAGCCATCTCCTAAAAGCTGATGGTGTTTTTATTCTGATCGATATAGTTTCCACAGATGGAGAAACCCGAGACACCTATCTAAGACGTTACCTAGAGGGTGTTTACCAAGACTGGGCTCAACTGACTCCGGAAGAAGTTGTCACGATCAAGGGTCATATGATGTCTAGTGATTTTCCCGAAACCCAAACAACCCTGCAATCCCTTGCCCAGAAACATAATTTTAATCGGGTTGAGTGTCTGTATCGGGATCCCCTCAACACTAGCCAAGTGTTGTGCTTTTACAAAAAATCCTCTAAAGCTTACTCCAGCTAGGGGTGGGATGAATAGGTGCCAGGTTGAGGTTGCCCAATAATGAGAAACTAAGCTCAAGCTCAAAAATCCTCAGAAATCAGGTACGGTAGGGAATAGCAAAACGGAAATCCAAAAGAATCTCAAACCCTTGGAGACCTATCTGTAAGTGGGGTGTAGTTGAGTATGAAAATTATCAGCCTATTAGCTGCGATCGCAATATTTCTAATCTCGGGTTGTTCAAATCAATCTGCGTCAACACCACTAACGGTGACCATGCATTTGACTGATACCAAAGGCATTGGTGAAGAGATTGGCATTGTCAAAGCAACCGAAACCCAGAAGGGTCTGCAGCTAACCTCGAATCTGTCTGGATTAACTCCTGGAGAACATGGGTTCCATGTCCATGCAAAGCCCAACTGTGGTCCAGCCCAGAAGGAAGGTAAAGTAGTTCCAGGCTTAGCTGCTGGTGGTCATTATGATCCAGAAAATACCGGCAAACACGAAGGACCATTCGGTAATGGTCATTTAGGTGATTTGCCACGGCTAGTGTTTAATCAACAGGGTGTTGCTAACACTCCAGTCGTAGCCCCACGGTTAAAGGTTGCTGACCTTAAGGGTCACTCTCTGATCATTCACGCCCAAGGTGACAATTATTCAGACACTCCCAAACCCTTGGGAGGGGGTGGTGCTCGAGCGGCTTGTGGTGTGATTTAGCCACAGTGTTGTGCTTTTCAGTTAACGGAGCTAAGGGATGGGGAATTTTATAGCGTTTATCGTACTTATGAGGTACAGTTTCATTTGAAGCTGCATCGCTTAAAACCATTCATGAATATTGCCTTTTGTATGCAAGCCTCTTGCCTTCAAGGGATAAGCAATGTCGCTCATAGCTATGAGAATTGCTATATATTCCCCATTTCCTATTCAATCCCTAAAGACTTTTGGATCAGCTTACTATTGGTTTTAATCAGGTCTTGTTGTTCTGGCCAGAATAATGTTGGTAATTCATCTATAGGAAACCACCGCAGCTGGTAACTGAGATGTGGATCAGTAGGAGTCCCTTCAATTTGGTCAGTAATGAACAGAAAATAGTAAGTCTTTTTCCAACACTGTTTGGCAAAGTCTAATCGTTCCTTAACTCCCAGTTCAGCTATAAAATTCAGGTCATTTAAGCCCGCTTCTTCCGCAATTTCTCGCTCTGCTGCCTCTAAAAAGCTTTCTCCTGGTTCTACATGACCTTTGGGTAAAACGTATTCCAGTCTATTGCCTTCTTGAACTAGAGCAATGTATATCTGCTGCTCCCAACGGCGGGCAACAATACCACCAGCGGAGGTAGCGTCAGGAACTCCAGGCGGTCGTTGGTACCAAGTTTCATCAATAATCATTTTTATAGCGTTTTTCCTACTTATGAGGTACTTTAGTCCTGGGTTTTAGGGAGTAGGGAGTAGGGAGTAGGGAGTAGGGGGAATAAAATTGACTCTACGTCATTACTATTAAAAATAGTATAATGAGGTTGTATCCTATCCGGTTTACTACTTATCATTCTTGGTTGTTCGTCAAGTTAAAATTGGAATTAAAATTGTTAATTTACCATTGAAAGTTGTCAATTAACAATTAGCACTTAACAATTAACAATTAGCACTTAACAATTAACAATTAACACTCAACTAATCTCTACTCCCTACTCCCTACTCCCTACTCCCTACTCCCTACTCCCTATTCCCTATTCCCTATTCCCTAATATCCATCGCATCTAAGATCGAATCTCGTCTAACTTAGCACGCACTTTCTGGATATCTTGCCACATCAGCCACTTTGGACTACCTGGATCTCGTTTCGGATTCCGCAGTAGGTAAGCAGGATGGAGAATTGGCATACACCACTTATGCCCTTCCCATTCCATCCAGGTGCCGCGAATCTTAGTAATGCCCTGCTTGTTACCAGTTAAGCCTTTTACCGCTGTGGCACCAGTAAACAGAATAATTTGGGGGTCTACTAGGCGAATTTGTTCCAACAAGTAAGGTTTGCACGCTTCAATTTCATTAGGAGTAGGGGTGCGGTTACCAGGAGGTCGGCACTTGACCATATTACAAATATAGACATCTTGTTCACTATCGATGTTCACAGATGCCAAAATTTTCTCCAACAGTTTCCCTGCTCTGCCTACAAAGGGCTTACCAGTCTCATCTTCTTGTTTACCCGGTCCTTCTCCAATAATCATAATTAGGGCCTTAGGGTTGCCACGTCCAATAACAGCCTGAGTGCGGGTAGCTCCTAATTCGCAGCGTTGGCAAGATTGACAGTGTTCTGTCAAGGATTCCATGGTGTCGTAAGTGCCAGCAGGAATAGGGATTTTGGCATCAGTGGGGATTAGCTCCCTTTGGACATTGTTAGGTTGTGATGGGGTTAACTCTGACTCGTCAAAAAGACTAAGTTGTTCTCCGTTGGACATGAGGACTCACAGAAATTTTTGCAGGCATAAGGCACCTTACTACTAATAGTAGATTGAGGAGATTGTGAGCAACTAATTATTACAATTATTTCTTTTGATACAGTAATCTTGACAAAAATCCGTAATTATAATATATATCAGGCAACTTCATGCCGGAGGAAGCCATGTACACTGCCCCGCTGTTTAGCGATCGCGCTGATGCCGGTGAGCAGCTCGCTCAAGCACTTATCCCCTTGGTGAGCAGGCTGCACGCTACAGGTATTGATGCAACGCCTATTGTATACGCACTCCCTCGGGGGGGTATCCCAGTAGCAGCACCAGTAGCTCGGGCACTGGATTGTCCGCTAGATATTGTGGTGGCAAAAAAAATTACCACGGCTCGCAACCCAGAATTAGCAATCGGTGCAGTGACTTCCTCCGGAGTTGTACTTTGGTCTGGGCAAAGGCGATGGCGAAACAAAAATGCTCAATGGCGGGAAATAGTATTAGCTCAAGCTCAAGAAAAAGCCCAAGCTCAGCTAGCTCAACTGCAAACGGGTTGCCCGAAAACCAATCCTACTGGTTCCCTAGCCTTGCTGGTTGATGATGGCATTGCCACTGGCATGACCATAGCAGCAGCAACGGAAGCAGTAAAAGCCCACAATCCAGCACAGGTCTGGATTTGCACACCAGTTGCACCAGGAGGATTAATAGGCTGGTTATCACAGTGGTGCGATCGCATGGTTATCTTACAAACACCGGAACCCTTTCTGAGTGTCAGCCGCTTCTACCTCAACTTTCCTCAAGTTAAAACCGAAGAAGCTCTAAGGGATTTACAGCAGCATAACTATAAGCATAACTATATTACAATATCAGAGACCTCAGTCAACGCTAGCTTAGAGCATTAACTAGCTGCTTTAATTTATGAGACTTTGGCAGTTTTGGTGGCGAACATTAGTGCTTTCAACCCAGTACAATCCACCAGAGTTCGTTGAATTAATGATGACCTCATTGGCAATGGCTTTACTAGCCACCTGGGGATATACCAGTGACTGGCCCTATCTGGTCCTCAGTTCTAGCTTTGCCATGGGAGCAGCTGTATCCATGTGGGTAAGGGGTATAACCATGCCTTCCTCTAATTCCCGTATGGTGCAGGTCATGGCTATCCTGTTGATCATCTACAGCTTTTATGCTTTTTCTCACCTTGTCGATGACATTTTTACCTAAATGTAAACTGCTAAATACTCTGGTGATACCCAATTCACTAACCAAATGCCATTATCAGAACAATAGAAGCTGTAACCGGCTTTGTGCATAGCTGCGGCATCAATGGCAAAAACCACAGGGCGACCATGCCTTGCTCCCACTTTTCTGGCAGTTGCTATATCCGTCGATAAATGGACATGGTGTCGCGACATTTTACACAAACCTTGGCGCAGAATTGACTCAACTGCCCGGTGACCGGTACCGTGATAAAGGAAATCTGGTGGAACCAGAACGTCTAGTTGCAAATCAACTTGAACCGTATGACCTTGATTGGCACGAATTCGGGTACCTGTGGAGTCGAAAGAAAAGCGCTTCTTGTCATTTTTGGCAACCACTTCATTTAAATCAGCACGGCTGATCCGAAAGGAATGCTTTTTAGAGGCCGCCAGTAGTTCCTCAACACTAACCCAGCCACCAGGAGCGAGTGTGATTCCAATTCTCTGAGGCTGGTGTCGAAGATGCTTACTTAAATATTTACTTATTTTGACTAATCGAGACGGATTCATATTGATTTGACATCCTCCCCCGTTAAATCAGAGATTATAACGGGGGATTCCCAAACTTCACAATTTGGGTTTACTGCTTCCAAAGCACTTATCTAGGTTGTTGTAAACCCCCGACAGCCCGCCTACACAGTCATTTTCTACCACGATCTGTCCGACCGCAGTAATACCACGTTGACAAATCACTTGAGCAGCTGAAACATCTCTGTTAATTTCGTAATGGCATTCAGGACATTTGTGTATACGTTCAGACAAATCCTTTTTGCCTGTATGCGCACCACAGTTCGGACAAATTTGACTAGTAAATCTGTGGTCAACTTTGCCAAAATATACTCCTCGTTTCCAACACACCCAAGCTAAGATATTAAAGAACTGACCAAAACCTGCATCAAGGGTATGTTTACTGAACATACCTTTTGCCCAAGTTTTAAAATTTAAGTTTTCAACAAATATCATTCCAGCTTGGTCACACAGATGGTGTGCTAACTTAAAGTGAAAATCTTTTCTGGTATCTGATATTTTCTGATGAAGTCTTGCTATTTTTTGGTTAAGTTTATGTCTATTTGCTGACCCTTTTTTCTTAGATTTTAATCTGCGTTGTAGCAATTTAAGCTTACTGTGCAGCTTTTTGAAAAATCTAGGGCGCTCTATTAATTCATGATCAGAAGTTGCTAAAAACTTATTTAGTCCAATATCAATCCCCAGCGGGTGACCCCATGCTGGTAGATCAGGAACACTGACTTCACTTTGTAAAGACAGCATTGCAAAATAACCACTAGCTCGTTTAACTATCCTAACTTGCTTTATCTTGAATCCATCTGGAATTGGCCGTGATAATCTCATTTTAACTAATCCAATTTGAGGTAGCTTAATCCACTCATTTTTAATTGGTTTTGTTTTAAATTGAGGAAATAAAAACGATCGCATCCGATATGGATTTTTAAATCTAGGAAAACCATATCCTTGTTCTTTCATATTTTTAAATGCTCGATCTAAAGTCTTTAAAACTTGTTGTAAGACCTGAGCATTTATTCTTTTGAGTTCAGGATTGTTTTTTTTTGCTTTAGTTAAATTAGCAGCTTGTATTTTGTAGTTAGGGTATGGCTGATCTACTGGAATTATATATTCATGCTGTAATGAACAATAATTAACTACACATTTTCGACTTTTGTACCAATCTTTTCGTTCCCTTAAAGCGTAATTCCACACTTTTCTGCAAACCGCCAATATATCTTCAATGACGGCGATTTGTTTTTGGGAAGGAATCAGTTTGTACTCGTAGGTTAGTCTCAGCATATTTAAATTATAATATAATTCTACCCAGGAATGCCACTTGAGTAGAACTAAGCTTCTGACCGCAATTCACCTCACCCTAACCCGATGGGTATAAAGTGAGTCCTCTTGCTCCATATTGATAGCGGTTTGCGACTTTGTTAAGTACATATTTAGGGTTTTTTAGGGAACAGGGAACAGGGAGCAGCGCTGCATCGCTCCTCAACTCCGAAACGTGAGTCTAGCTTACTTCTGACTTCTGACTTCTGACTTCTAACTTGCGCGTAGCGCTATATCATCCTGTAGTTCTTAATTGCAAAAGTAACCTTGAGAATATCCGACCAATATTCCAAGCATCATCTCCTCCCCGGTGGTGAGTACCTTCCAGCGGTAGATTGAGCAAATCCAAAGCTTGTGCCATACCAACTTCATGGGGCAAAGCATAACTAATGGCAAACAAGGTCTTGATGTTGATATGTCTAGTGCCGAAGGGATATCTCAAAAAACGAGATGTACACTGTTTCTGAAATTGATTTCGATCATAATCCCCATAACTTGCCCACACTCGCCGAGCAGATAAATACTTATCCTGTAGCATTGAACAAGCTTCAACAAAACAAATTCCCTGGTCAACTTGCTCCTGGGTTAATGTAGTTAGTTTGGTACAAAATTCACTGACCCTTGAGCGTTCTGGTTTTACCAAAATACTATCTTTTTCCAGGGGCTTCCCAGAAACAACATCCAATACACAAATCCCAATTTCAATGATTTCATTTTCTTGTCCTGGAGGTGGCTTCCCTTGCCAACAGGTTGCTTCAACATCCACAACAAGAATTTGGTCGAGTTTTTTGGACATATTCTCCTCCGGCTAGTTGATGTTTGTTTATGGTTGGCAGGTTGAAGGTTGGCAAGTTGAAGGTTGGCAGGTTGAAGGTTGACGGTTGTTCACCCTTGGGGTCCCTTGTAGTCTCTTTACTGCTGGTAAGAGGGAGGTATTTGAAGAGACTGACTAGGGTTTAAGCCTGCACTGATTGCCCAAATGCTTCCCCCCTACAAGGTTTTCAAGACGCTTTTAGCTCAGTAATATATTTGTATTCATTATAATACAAATAGGGCAAGCACGTCTACTCAACACTCTCCAACTCCAGATTCAGTAGGTAAGCATATGCGCTACGCGCACGCTACTTGAGGTGCCGTTGGCCTTAGGCCAATGACTGATAGCTGATAGCTGATAGCTGATAGCTGATAGCTGATAGCTGATAGCTGATAGCTGATAGCTGATAGCTGATAGCTGATAGCTGATAGCTGATAGCTGATAGCTGATAGCTGATAGCTGATAGCTGATAGCTGATAGCTGACCACTGACCACTGACGCACTCAAGACTCACTACTATCAACCATGATTCGGATCGGCTTGATTGATCCGACAATAATAATTAATGCTGAAAGGGCAACAATAGGCACAACTGGCAGAAAACCGAAGGTAAGACTTTTGGGAATAATCCCCAACTGAAAGCCAATCACTGCGGCTTCACCCACAAGAATCGATACAATACAGGTTAGAGGATGAATAGTTTTGCTATACAATACTGCAATTACCGTGGGAAACAGTACTGCTAATCCGGTAAAGGCTTGGGTTGCGATCGCAGTAATCGTATCTGGGGGATTTTTGGCTATAATTAAACCAATAATTGCCAATAAAACAATCAGTACTCTACCAACAAAGGTTTGTTCGTTAAGGGAAGCGTTTTTACGGAAATAACCAAAATAAATATCTCTGGTTAGTATCGAACTAAGGGCCAAAAGTACGGAGTCCAAGGTTGACATCATGGCAGCTAATGCTCCCACCATTACTAAAGAAGCTAGCCAGATTGGTGTATGTTCAGCTAGCATCATCGGAAACACTTGATCAGATGCTTTTGCTGTCAGGTCAGAAAAAGAAATATGTCCCCACATTCCGATCAACACCGGACAAATAAACATGATAGCGCTTACTAGGGGATACATCACTACCGAAACTTTTAGGGAATTGCTAGTTTTTGAGGCATAAAAGCGCATGAACATCTGGGGAAACATAGGGACACTAAGCATCCAGAGAATCATGAAGCTAAACCACTTACGATGTGTAAAAAAATTATCTATACCCTGTCGAGAAAACAATTCAGGTTTGAGGGAGTATACAGTACGGTTAGCTTCAGCAATCCCTCCCAGACTATAAGAAATTGCTGCCACTGCCGCTAACATTAAGGTAAACATTAAAACCCCTTGGATAACATCGGTTAGGGCAACGCTTCTCATCCCCCCCATGAACACATATAGCACGATGACAACTGTCAAAAAGGTAGCCCCTGTAAAATAGGAAATTTGTCCATTGGTTAACGTTTCAAGAATATAGCCAGCTCCAATCGGTTGCAGGGTTAAGTAGGGAATGCTGAAAATTACCATAACCGCCAGAAAAATTACTTTGAGGGTATTGCTAATCCCAGGAGATACACCTGTGCTACGGAAACGGGCTTCAATCAATTCAGAAGGGGTAATTAAGCCGTGTTCTTTACCTACAAGCCAGACTCGATAACCGATAAAATAAAAGGTTAGTGCGATTAAGCCAGTTCCAAACCCCATCATTCCGTAATAACTCAGACCAATGCGATACCCTGAGCCTGAAAATCCCAGAAAAGCAAAGGCGCTGAAATTAGTAGCAATTAGCGTAAAAAATAGGAGAATTGCTCCCATGTTACGGTCAGCTAAAAAATAATCATCAGGGGTGTTTTGTTGTTGGCGATAACCAACTAGTCCTACCACCAGGGTTACTAATAAATACCCAGCGATCACAACATAGGGAATAATCGAGTCTAGTGCCATAGTTTTAACGGTCTTCCTTAGACGAAGTGTAAGCTATCAGCTATGAGCTATCACAGCAATTCAAGTAGGGTGGGCAAAGTAATATCATCTAGAATACTCACCCATAAGCAAACTGTTTTTGCCCACCCTACAAGCTGCCAGCACTGACGGCTGACAGCTGACGGCTGAATGCTTACGACGAAGTTTCCCAGAAATTTAGCACAAATAGTAACAACGCGACTGCAAGGATAATTTGTAAGGCAATAAAATAGAATACCCAGGGGGGAAGATGGAGCAAGGAGAAGGAAATGTCTTGCTGCCAAGACCAGAAATCTTGGGATAGCAGGAAAATTACTGTAAAGCAGAAAAACCAGAAAAATGAGGATTTTAAAATTGGCATCAGAACTTTAGGAAAGGGAACAGGGAGTAGGGAGTAGGGAGTAGGGATTAGGGAGGGTGGGGAGAGGGGGAGATGGGGAGATGGGGGAGATTTTTATTAAGCGATGCAGCGCGGTCTTGGGGAGGCAGCGCGGTCTTGGGGGTCTCCCCCGGAGACGAAACCTTAGATAGTGGAGCCTTTATAGTTAGCAGGTTATGCAGAAAAGGGTTCAATATTTGTTAATAAGGCTCCACTATCTTACGGTAACTTCAAACCATGAGCGACTGCCGTGGTTTCCCCCATGAGCGACTGCATCAAGACAGGGTAATTGTTACAACATGATATTATAATTCTATTTTTATGAGTGTTTTTGCCTCCATTCAGAGCCACCCTTAGGGAGTAGGGAATATGGCATCAAAATTATCACAATTCCTACAGGTATTGCTATTACA
>NZ_JAAHIG010000324.1:0-10100 GCF_010692305.1 Moorena sp. SIO4G3
GCCATGGTGTTTGGGAGTGGGGAGATGGGGAGATGGGGAGATGGGGAGATGGGGAGATGGGGAGATGGGGAGATGGGGAGATGGGGAGATGGGGAGATGGGGAGATGGGGAGATGGGGAGATGGCTAATTGCTAGGGAAGCAACCGTTAACCTTCAACCAACCTGCAACCTGCAACCTACAATCTGCAACCTACAACCTGCAACCTGCAACCTGAAACCTGCAACCTGAAACCTTAAACCTGAAACCTTAAACCTGCAACCTGGAAGCTTCAACCAAAACCGTTCACCCTTCCTAGGATACTCTTGAATGTTCTCATCAAAAAACCCGGTCAAGACCGGGAAAATTGCTGAAAAACCAATCAACTTACCAAAGCTTGGCTTTATTACAAAAAATCGTGGAATGGTTGGAAGCCCTATCTATGAACGAGGGCTGAGCCGACCCTTGATGACCTTTAGAGGGAAAAGAGAAAACACTCCCACACCTTGTACCCTTTTTTGATATCCTAGAAGGTCATCAATTGTTAACATTCCCAGACTTGGGTCAGCTTAGACACCGTCTATCTAACTATCGGATAATGTTACAGGTTAGGGGGCAAGCCGCATAAACCGGAGTCTGGATCAGATCAGGCTCGCCATGTAGCCAATTTAACCAACTAACTTCCTTAGGATGAACCCCCTTAAAGGTTAAGACTCCTGCACCTAATATCACTGCTAAAACATTTACTCCAATCAAACTCCCTGCTACTAGTAATACAGCACTAACCGGCAGAATCGATTGTAGAGCGATCGCTAACAGAGAGCCAGCGGTAACCATTAATACAATCAACGGAAAACCGACAACCAGTAAGCAAACTGCCAAGGTAAATGCCCAAATTAAAAAGCTTTTGACCACTGCTAATGAATCAGTTTGTGTAAAGCTTTGACTTGTGGTTAATGCCATGGTGTTTTCTCCAGTAATCATTAAAAAAAAATGAATTGACAGTGTCTGCCCTTACTTGACAGGGTCTGTCCTTGAGTAAATTCTTTGATTTGAAATTTTCTAGGTGAATTTCAGTATAGGTAAAATTTTGATGAAGATGAACCTTTTGTCAAAAAAGTTTACAGTCAACTCGTCCGACCTATGTATCAAAATTGTTACAATCGTTAAAAGCCGGAAATTATTGGTTATCTTAAAGAGAGACCGATAATCTACCATTAGACAGATGAACCAATTTTTCATCGCTGATACATAGACCGAAATAAGCCCAATCAGTTATAGCGTTATAGTTAATAGTTAGAGTTATGGAAATTCCCACAAGCCAAAACCCCGGTTTAAAAACGCGGGGTTTTGGCTCGCCGCGAGTTTAGTCGCCTAGACACAATTTTGCAAAAAAAGGTTGACAATACCTTCGCGCTAGGGTATTAGTTAGATATGGGTACAGGCTGCAAATCCGTTCGCGTAGCGTGGCCTTTGGCCTTGGCGCAACCGGGAGAGAGACCCGCCACTGCAAGGGCGTTAAAGAAGAAATGCCCGGAGGGTAGGGAAAATCCTCCTTAAACACCCAATCATCAACTAACAATTGGTGTGTGAACCCAGCAAGATCACATTTTGACAAAAAAACGGTACGGCGGGGTTAGAAGTTACCGTAAGAAGAGTGGAGCCTTTAAGGGTTACAGGCTATGCATAAAAGGGTTAAAACTTTTTTATTAAGGCTCCACTCTTCTTACGGTTTCGTCTCCGGCACGCCGAAACCAGGTGAAACAGGGAAGCAACGGACTTCATAAGGCACTTCTCAAAAAGTAACTGAACGCTTAAGGAGACTAGCCCGCTGGGTATGCACGTAAACTGAACTAGGATCTTGGTTTTGACGGGATTTCGGTTTAGGTATTGCCGCAAGGATACGTTCGCGAAGCGTCGCCTACGGCGAAAGGTTTAAGGCCGGTCGTAGATCTAAGAATCCCCGTCTTTTTAAAGCGGGGAGTGTCAAATAGACCGAATCAGTTATAGAGATAAGTTATAGAGTCCCAAGAACAAGAAAAGGAGCTAGGGTCACCGAATCGGATCAGGATGGGTGAGGGGTTGACTCTGATTTGCTTAACATTTGTTATAATTTGCTTAATATATATTATCCAAATTGAGGAGTTTTCTCATATTAAGCATAATTACTGATAATTACGCTTAATTACTCATATTAGGTATTTGTGATTAGGAGTTACCCCCCGTCCCTTGGTCAACCCTCATCTTAGGGGTGCTTTGAATATTAGGGGCGCTTTGCTTGCGCCCTCACGGATTGCGCCCCGCCCTCACGCTGATATTAAATCTAGTTTTGAGCAGGGGAGAAGGTTTTAGAGTTTTTGCTGCTTACTCAAAAATAAACAATCACAAACAATAACAAACAATTAGATGGTGACAGCTGACCAATTTAAAAAAATAGTGCTATTAACACATCACCTCATCACCATTTATAGCTCGAAGAAATGAAATTGGTGTATAGGGTTTCTTATACTTATCAGGTACACTCAAATTTCTTACCCCGACTCCCGACTCCCTCGGTGCGCTCTTCTTCGTCGAATTAAATTAGCCACGGGTCGCACCGCTCCCGACTCCCTACTGCCATTAACCCAAGACGAAAATCCCTTACCTACGGTAGAACTGTTATAAGTTATAATCAACCCTAACTGTTGGGAAAACTTTAAGTAAGAGTTTGTAAAATAAATTCTCGTAGCCCAACTGTAGTTGGTAGTTGAAAGATGACAGATCAACAGCCCTCACCCCGCATTGCACCAGCACCACCGCCTTTGAATATAGCGTCTAGAGCAGCATCTGCTCAAGGCAATCAATCGAGACCTGCACAACCAAGAGCCATGGCTCCAAGAAGCAGTCAAGCCGGTGCCGCAGTAGCCTCACGCCCTCGCCCTGTGCCCACAACAGGTCAGAATTCAGCCACTAACGTCCAAGCAAAACCATCCGCCAATCAGCACCAGAAGAAACCCCATAGCATCGGTCTGCCCCCTGGACAGTCAAGCTTAGAAAGCATTGTCCGTGAGGCCTTTGAGAAAGGAGTGTCTGATATTCATCTAGGTGTTGGTGAAACTCCCCGTTTCCGGAGTCGCGGTGAAATGGAGCCAACCCAATATCCACTCACAGATCACGCAACATTTAACTGTTGGCTCAAGGAAGTAATGAGTGATGAGGAAATCCGGCGCTTTAGAGAAGAGTTGGAATTTGATGGGGCAACTCAGTACGAGTTTAGTCGGGTCAGGATTAATGTCTTCGATAGCCTTCTTGGTCCTGCAATGGTCTTGCGGATTATTCCCCTAAAGATATTGACCCTTGAGGAGTTGCGGTTACCAGGAATCCTGAAAGATGTCTGTCACTACCATAAAGGTCTCATTTTGGTCACTGGTCCCACAGGTTCGGGAAAATCTACCAGCATGGCCGCCATGATCGACTATATGAACAAAGATATGGCGCGGCATATAATTACCATTGAAGACCCGATTGAATTTATCCACCAAAGTCGCAAATCTCTGGTTAAACAGCGGGAAGTAGGAATGCATACCCGTAAATTTGACCGGGCATTGAAAGCCGCTTTGCGGGAAGACCCTGATGTGATTCTGATTGGGGAAATGCGAGATCGAGAAACAGTCAATACAGCTCTCAAGGCTGCTCAAACTGGTCACTTGGTCATGGGTACTTTGCATACCAACAGTGCAGTGAAAACCATTGAGCGGATTCTCAATCTCTACAATCCAGAAGAACAGGCTCCCATGCGGGTGGCCATATCAGAAGCCCTAGTAGGAGTCATTTCCCAAGGGTTGTGCCGTACTACCGATGGCAAGCGTGCTGCGTTTCATGACATCCTGATTAATACTGAATCTATTAAGGATTACATCCTCAAGGGCAAATACGAAGAAATTGAACAACTGATGGCGGCCAGTGAATTTGACGGTATGGTTACCGTAAATAAATCCTTGTTCGCTCTTTACCAAGAGGGGCGTATTACTGAGGAAACTGCCTTAGAAAAGTCACCCACTCCCAACGAGATCGCAATGATGTTGCGCGGTCGGATCTAGGGATTAGTCACCCTTGTATTAGGGATTAGGAATTAGGGCTCAAGACTTAACTCCTAAAACCTAACCCCTAAGACCTAAAACCTAACCCTAAAACCTAACACTTATAAACTCAAAAATAACACTTATCATCTAAAAAGTAAAACCTTAAGTATCAAACTCAATTGACGACATAGTACTAGCATATGCTGGATGAAACCCCCTCTCCCCAACTGTTTAAAGGTATTGCTATATTTACACCAGGGGAAGATCTAGTGTATAGCATTGACTTTAATAAGCAGAGTCACTGGCACCTGCATCTGTGTGCGAGTTTACAGGAAATACTGGGGTTACCAGAGCCACCTCATTTTTTAGTCCCTGGATATACTGCCACCATTGATCGGTGGATTGACCCTCAAACCAATCAGTTGCGTATGTCAGCAGAAATTCATTGGTTGGTGCAACATCATCAGGCATTGTTAAATGCAGTATTTGGCACTGACAACCTGATTTGGCAAGTAGCCCCTTGGGAGGAAGAGTCCTGTGACCCGGCGGTGCTAGAAACTTATCGCAATCAGTTTCCCCAACTCTGGCAAAACCATGACTTGATCCTGCGCATTGACCGCCCAGAGCCATTATCCTACTCTGATACAGAAGAGGTTTTGCCAGAAAGGGTTACTAAGCAAAACTCTGGGAGATGGCCATCTCAAGAGCATTTGAGAGCTATGGAAAAGCTGCCGGGTTTATCTAAGTCTGCCACTGATAGTACAGACTCACTGACTGCTACCGATGTCACCAAACCTGATTCTTTATCCAGGATTTCCCTGCCTGATGTGTCTCACTCCCAGGCACAACCTACCCATAGCTATGTCCTGCGTTTGTTCGTTTCCGGACATAGTTCAGAGACTGAGTATACTCTCAAGAGTCTATACCAGTTGTTAGAGAATCATTTAGGTCATCCCTATACCCTAAAAATTATTGATGTTTTCAAGCACCCAGAACTGGCAGAAACTGATCAGATCTCGGCTACACCAACACTACTCAGAGTATGGCCCGAGCCTGTCCGGCGGATTATCGGTGATTTGAATGATATTGATCAGGTATTGCAGAGATTAACCAGCAATATAGTTGACTCCTCAGCACTTCAGCAATAAGCTTTTAATAGGTAAGAGGTAAGAGGTAATAGGTAATAGGTAAGAGGTAATAGGTAATAGGTAATAGGTAATAGGTAATATAGCAGTTATCAATTTGGTATTGAGAACTGCTATATGTCCTTTTGTTGTTACTTTTGTTTAGCAGCAGCTTTATTCTTGGTCTTTTTAGTCTTTTTGCTAGCATTTGCCGCTTTTTTAGCCGCTTTGGCCGCAGCGATCGCTTTTAACCGAGCTTCTTCTTTTTCCTGGGCAATCTTTTCGAGATAGTAGTGGTAATCTCCTAGATAGGTACAGAATTCGCCATCCCGGATTTCTACTATTTTGTTGGCCACTTTCGAGATAAAATAGCGGTCGTGGGAAACAATAATTACTGTACCATCATAGGTACCGAGTGCTTCCTCCAACATTTCTTTGGCTGGGATATCCAGGTGATTAGTCGGCTCATCCAGAATTAGTAAATTAGCGGGAGCAAGGAGCATTTTGGCTAAGGCCAGGCGGGCTTTTTCCCCTCCACTAAGGGACTCAACCTTTTTATATACCGTGTCCCCAGTAAACAGAAACCGTCCCAATAGGGTACGCACTTCCTGATTTTTCCAGTCTGGGACTTCATCATGGATGGTTTCCATGACCGTTTTGCTTAATTCTAGGGCTTCTGCTTGATTCTGCTCAAAGTAACCAGGAATGACATTGTGTTTGCCCAGTGTTACTATTCCTTCTGTGGACTGTTCCATTCCCATGATCATCCGGAGTAAGGTGGATTTACCGGAACCATTGGGACCGATGAAGGCTATGCGATCGCCCCGTTCAATCAACAAGTCTGCTCCCAGAAATAAAATCTTGTCATCATAGTCATGGACTAAATCCTTGATTTTGACTACCTCAACACCACTACGCGGGGCAGGAGGGAATTGGAATTTCAGGGTTTTGAGATTAGCAGTGGGGGCTTCTATCCGTTCAGTTTTTTCTAATTGTTTCTCTCGGCTTTTGGCTTGGGTAGACCGGGTTGCACTAGCACGGAAACGCTCAATAAAGGCTTGCTGCTTTTCTATTTCCTTTTGTTGACGCTCGTAGCTACTCAGTTGAGCTGCCTGCATCTCGGCTTTCTGCTGGAGATAAGCTGAGTAATTGCCTAGGTAGGTAGTCGAGACACCCCGTTCGGTTTCCACAATTTGGGTGCAGAGGCGGTCAAGAAACTCCCGGTCGTGAGATACTATTACCATTGGGGTCTTCAGACCCTTGAGATACTTTTCCAACCATTCGATGGTTTCCAAGTCAAGATGGTTAGTCGGCTCGTCCATTAGTAGGACGTCTGGCTTCTGGAGCAGGATTTTGCCTAAACTCATGCGCATTTGCCAGCCACCACTGAAAGCACTCACTAAGCGATCGCTATCCTGTGGCTCAAATCCCATCTCCGGCAAGATCTTGTCAATTTTTGCTTGTAAGCCATAACCATCAAGGGCTTCAAATTGGCGCTGCAACCTATCTAGCTTTCTAATCAGTCCTTCCAATTCTGCTTCATCAGCCATTTCCATGGCGTTTTGCACTTGTAGGATTTCCTCGTTTACCTGGTTAGCTTCCTTAAATACCGTCCAGAATTCTGCTGAAACCGTGCGGGTTGGGTCTACTTCAAATTCTTGGGTGAGGTAAGCGATATGAAGACTGGCAGGACGGATAACAACACCACTGGTGGGTTCCATCTCTCCAGCAATAATTTTTAGTTGGGTAGATTTCCCGGCACCGTTGACGCCAACTAAGCCAATGCGATCGCCTGGTTTAACTTCCCAGTTGACATCCTTTAGAACTTCGCCAGTGGGGTATACTTTACTAATGTGTTCGAGTCGCAGCATTAAGATGTCTCCAAGGAAAATTTTAGCTGGGGACTTTTAGTCCTGATCCCAAGTTGCTGTCGGGTTGACTAGAGAAGTTTGGCTGACAGGGATTCCCCTGTTCCTTTGACCATTAGTCCTTCTCAGTTTTCCCATCTACAGCAGATTATCCCTGGAAACCGCCACCTACAGTAGACCTCTTGCATCAATGGTGCCAAGCCCCGATTATCCCCTGTCGTGATCATGCTCTACACCCGTGACCCCTAACATTGCGGTGCGCGCACCGTTGGGCAGAATTTAATTTGGGGGACTTCCACTCCCATTCCCTGAAAAATTGGGGGGCTAGGGCGTGTCTTCTTGCCTCGGAGATCCCCCATTATCCCCCTTAAACAAGGGGGACTTTGAGTATGGCTCCCCCCTTAATAAGGGGGGTTGGGGGGGATCATAATCTTGCGGAAAACTTTGAAAACACGCCCTAGGGGGCAAAAACCAGATTGATGCAAGAAGTCTAGTGATAGAGTTTACGATCCAGGATGTTTTTGCTCATCGTAACAAAAATTCATGATGACTGTAGTCGATAAGAAGACAACAACCGTTACTTCCCGGACTTCCCAACCTACCCGCGCCCGGCCTTAAACCTCAACCTGGAAGTAAACATCCACCATGTTGATAGTGTTACCGTTCAACACAGCAGTACTATGCTCACCATGAATATTGCCCATAGCATCAGTGCTGAAGACATTGGTGTAAGCTGTATTTAGGTCAGTGATGCCCTTAGACTCAAGGGAAAGTAGCTCACCTTGGTCAGTGATACCGTTTTCGTTGCTGTCTTGCCAGACCTTCAGTTCCCCAAACAGAGCATCATCTTGATTGACTAAGCCGTCGCCATTAGAGTCGAAGGAAGCAAGTTTGGCAAAGCCGTCACCGACACCGCCACCGAATAGTTCCGCACGGGAGCTGATTTCACCGTCGCCATCATTGTCAATGGCCAGGAAGCCATCTTCTCCAGAAAGCCAACCAGTGTTAACCTTGCCGCCGGAGTTAACCATGTCGAACTCAACCCCTTTCTCAATACTTAGGGTTTGAATCCCGTCACCATTTAGGTCAAAGGCAATAGGTGAGTAGACAGCGTAGTTGTCTATGATCTCAATTGTCTTGTGACCAGTGTTCACATCATTGTCGCCGATCTTATCAATGGTGAGGCTGAAGTCCTCTGTACTTTCAGTGGCTGTGATCCCAGAAAAAGACTTACCAAACTGGATTTCCTTGAGAGCATCAATGGTGAAGGAATTAGAGGTATCGCTGCCAGCATCAATCTTGACCACAAGGTGATTGCCCTCGGCTCCAGATACTTGGAAGTCATCGGTCAGACTGTCCACGCCTACCGGTAACTCATAAAGGCTTCCAGAGAAACCAGTGTAACCAACATTCCAGGCATCTCCGGCTTGAGAACGGTCGGTATCAATTGCTGTGTACAATTGACCTTCTTCGCCAAGTTGGACATTGGAGGTAACTGGATTGCTTAGGTAGTCAACCCGATCTAACCTGAAGCCGTCGGCTAGGTTCGCTGTCCCGTTGTTGATTTTAATCGTCACATAAGTGTCTTCATCAACCACACCATCTAGCTTGACTTGATAATGAGCGTTACTGCCTTCAGTGATTTGGCTTGAACCAACAATGGTGCCAGTGTTAGGTACAGGGTTCGGTTGAATATCCACAGTTACTGTAGCAGTATCAGTACCACCGTTACCATCGCTGATCTCGTAGGTGAAGCTCTCGTTACCCACAAAGCCAGCATTGGGAGTAAAGCTGAGTTCTCCATTATTCAGCAAGGTGACCGAACCATTGTTAGTATTGATGGTTTCACCAGTACTGATAGACTGACCATTCAAGGAAATAACCGAAATAGCATCCCCATCGGGGTCAGAGTCATTGGCTAAGGCATTGATAGTGACAGGGGTGTTAACAAAGGTGCTGTCGCTGTCATTCACCGCATCAGGAGGAGAATTCGGGGTAGGCAACGGATTCACCATCACCGAGAGATCTTTATCGGTAAATGCCCCATCCAAGTCAGTTACTTGTACTTTGAGATTGTACTTGTTGTCACCATCGTGATCAAGGGGATTATCAAAGTTGGGAGCATCTTTGAAAGAGAGCTCCCCTGTATCTTGATCAATGTTGAATAAGTCTTGATCCGGACCACCGACAATCGAGTATTGTAGCCCTTGGGCTTCAGCATCGTAATCATCAGTGGCATTGATATCAATTACGTTGATGTCATCCTCGATAATAGGGATAATACCATTCTGAGGCAGATTGCTGAATTCAGGTGCTTCGTTAATCAGCTTGTCCGGGTTAACTGTAAACAACCAATCAGAATCAGGGATGTATTCTTCAGCATTGGAGTGCTTCAACCAACCCCAGCCAGAAATCCCATCAAAGTTGCGATGACCCTGATCATTGGTTTCATTCCCAAGCTGGAAACTGAAATCCTTCTGGCCAGCGTAGTCACTCAGATCAAATTTAAGCTGCTTACCATACAGTTGCTTGATAGTACCTGTATTTTGTCCAGCGAAGTTCTTATCGACAAATAAATCATCATCATCACTGATTTGGTTAACGTGATCCTGATGGTAAGTAAAGTCAATTTGCCACAAACCATCGGTATCATCGTAGTCGTCAGATTTGTCGAAGTTGTCTTTTGCATCTAAGTTAGCAAAAGCCGTACCAAAGATCCGGATTTTGTTTCCATTCACACTCATCCGCATATTGGCATCAGGATGTTCGAAGTTAAACAGGCTGAAGTCACCTTCACCGCTTTGCAAGTCATCACGCAACAAGCCAGTCATAACTAGACCATAAGGACTGCCATCCTTATAATGAATACCATTACCATCTGGGTGATTGGAAAGTTGGTAAGTGCCATCTTGTAGAATCGGGACTGATCCAGAAGGAGTTAGGTCTACCAAGCCAGCATCAACTTCATGGTTAATTTCCCCAGCCTCTAAGGTAATCACATCTGTCATACCAGTGCTGGGATCAATAACGTCAGAATCTTTTGACTCCTGATTACCAACATTGGCAGTGG
>NZ_JAAHIG010000325.1:0-10088 GCF_010692305.1 Moorena sp. SIO4G3
TAGGGAGTATGAGATCCCCCCTAACCCCCCTTAATAAGGGGGGAACCGGAACCAGATCTAGATGTAGGGTGGGCAGTGCTGGAGTTATATTCATTAGCTTGTCCTAGACTTGGGTTGGCACTGCCCACCAACCAGGGAGTATCAGATCCCCCCTAACCCCCCTTAATAAGGGGGGAACCGGAACCAGATCTAGATGTAGGGTGGGCAGTGCTGGAGTTATATTCATTAGCTTGTCCTAGGCTGGGGTTAGCACTGCCCACCACCGATGGTAGGAACTGGAACCAGATCTAGATGTAGGGTGGGCAGTGCTGGAGTTAGATTCATTACCTTGTCCTAGACTTGGGTTGGCACTGCCCACCACCGATGGTAGTAGCACTGCTGGGTTAATGGGGAGTGTCAGATCCCCCCGCCGCCCCCCTTAATAAGGGGGGAACTGGAGTCGGGAGTAGATGTAGGAGTTGAGACCAATTCATTTCCTGGCAAATCAGGGTGGTAGGCACTGCCCACCACCCTCTGATTAATCACAATAGTCTTGATTATTCATAGTTCAACCATCAAGCACCGTTTTTTGACGGGCAATAGCGCCCGTTAACTGCTAGCTTTCCTTTATCGTCTTCCGCACAGAGTAAAGTTTCCACCCATGGGTCATCTCGGGACACTTCCCGGAAAAACTCATCGGGGTCTCCCGCTGAGGGAGTGGTAAACCTGGAGGAGAACAGGTCAGGTAACTGAGTCAGCAGAGCCACATCGAAACCATATCGACGTGTGGGTGCCATGTAATAGGGTAATTCGCCACTAGCAGTAGCATAGGGCATGGAAGTTTCAGCGCCTCGATCATCCTTATCTATGTCGTATCTAAATCGAGTGGGGACTTTGTGATCACCAGCCTTCTCATTTGCATGCACGAATGGAGCTGTATCATAGGCCGCACGCTTGAACTGGATTAGGGAGCCGCTAATCCGCACCGGGATACCGTCATTTTGGGCGCAGCTTCCGCCAGCTTGCCGCCAGTTTTCTAGGAAGCGTACGAAGTTCTCTAAACTACCGTTATATTCCTCTGGCCTTGGGGGACTATCCCCTGAAGCAATCACTACATTGAAGATTGCTCCCTCTTCATTGGCTCGCTGTGTCCAGCCCTCTTCCATTTCCACACATTCCCCTCCTTCTATCGGGAGTCTGTTCTCTGTTCCTCGGGGTTCAGCAGTCAGGGAGTGAACTTGTAGGACTGGAACCAACATCGGTTGCTCTGTTGTTGGGTTTAGTAATTGCCTTTGGTAAAACAGTGGTCTGTTCTGACCGAAGTTTAGTTGGCCTGGAGCAGGATTGCTAGGGTTCTTTTGATCTCTAGTTGTTCTATACCACAGAGCATGCGGTGCTAATCGAGGTCTAGTGAAGCCATTGTATGGGTATTCTGCGACCCTCCCTGAATCATCTCCTGTTCCATTCGTTCCGTTGATTCCCAGAGGAGTCGGAAGACCGCTATTTTTTAGATCCAAGTTATTGGTGGCAGGATCCCTTAGGAAAGCAATGCGACGGGGATAGCGTTGATCGGCGGGATCTATGGCAGGTCTTGCTGTTGTGCCGGACAAAAGTTGAGCGACATTAACATTAGTATTTCCCAAAATTTGAGGGTCACTAGCCGGTAGCTGTTCTCGTGTATCACCTGGATTAAATTCACCATCACCATTATTATCAATGCCAACGACCCAGTCATCAGGGTTACAGGCTGAAACCGGCACTTTCCGACAAATTTCCATGACATACTCTGGAAATTCCACCCGTCGCTGAATTGGAGTGACAAAATTGCTTAGGTAGGAACTGTTTACAGTTCTTGGGTTGGGATTTTCTGGAGTAATAGGTCTTGAGTCAAGACTAGGTCGAGGGTTTTGCCTCCCATCTGGATTATCAATCTCACCGTCATCGTTTACATCCCACCAGTTGGCACTAGTGACAAAGTTATTGTCAAATATGCCATTTAGTTTAAGTCCTGCTGCAACAGTTATCTGAGACTCCTGAACGTTAGTGTCAGTTACATTACCATTACCATTGAGGTCAAAGCCAATCTCTGTTTCATTGAAAGGTGTTGTTAAGTCACCATTGCCGTCTACGTCATAACCATAGAGAATTTGAGACTCTATAACCTTTTCACCTGGGACACCGTTGCCATTCAGGTCAGCACCGTTATAGTCAGGGTTACCCTCATCTGCAATGCCTATTAAAGTATCTGGATCTAGAGCACCCGGAGCAGGGGTTATCAAATTACTACCCATTGGTATTCCCCTCAGGTCATAGTCCCCATCGGAGCGGAAACCAAAGTTAAAATCCTTAGACAGTAGGGTAACGCTATCAGCAATCACTACTGCTGGTCGCCACAAATCCCCATCTTTACATTCCGGCAATCGACTATCATTTTGGCGACAAGCAAAGTTGTTGTCCAGGTTTTTACGACTGTAGAAATTGCCACCTGCATTATTATTCCAAGGCTGATTTTCCAGTTTCTCCGTAAACTCTTCCACCAAATCTCCCCCAGGGGTTTGGTGCAAATTAAAGCCAGATGTTGTACCATTTCCGTTGTTTTCAGCTGCTTGGATATACACTGGCAAATTGGTGGCTAAAATTAACCCTTTCTCTGCTCCTGGGGGATCGGTCAATTCAAATGAGTTACTGTTGTCTTTACGGGCTAGCACTGTCCCATTCCGTAAAATAATTCCATTGGGACGGCGAGTGGGGTCTAGCTCAAAGTCTACGGGACTTAAGCGCCTCCTTTCTTCAGGGGTAGCTCCAGGAGTTTTATCACTTAGGTCTAGTAAGGCATCATCACGGGTGGCGTAGATAATCCCGCTATTCGGTAGCAGATATTCTGGCTTAGGACCGTTGTCTGATGTACCACTTGTTTGTTCTTTTCTGAGCTTACCGAGATCCAACACCGTCGCCCGGATTTCCAGAGGCTGACGGTCTTCT
The DNA here is from genome assembly GCF_010692305.1 of Moorena sp. SIO4G3. NCBI lineage: Bacteria > Bacillati > Cyanobacteriota > Cyanophyceae > Coleofasciculales > Coleofasciculaceae > Moorena > Moorena sp. SIO4G3. Next base: position 2,962 of record NZ_JAAHIG010000325.1, read on the forward strand.
ATGGCTAGGTCATAGATGATATCTTTAGTGTTAGGATCTTCAATTTCCTGGACTTGTCTGGCATTCAAAAAGGACTCTTCGTAAATTGCCCGATTAGGGATGTCTGCCTCACTTTGATTAGCTGTAGGGTTTTCTAAAATTTGTAGGGCGCAAATTGCGGTATCAATGGCTGAATTATCAGCTAGGGTAAGGTCACCTGTTTTTTCTAAGGCTATTTTCAAAGGTTCATTGGCAAGACGCCCATTGGGAAATACTAATCGGGCTTGTCGTTCCAGTGTTGGTCTATCAAAAGTTCTACCGGGAAAGGTGTAAACGATGCCATTGTTAGACCTTCGATTTTCATTTGGATCTACCCCCAATGGAAAATTATAATAATCAACATTATTTTGAGCCGATTGTTCATCTGTGGGGTCATAGTAGCTACTCACACAGGCAATCGGTTCTTGGTCAAAATTTTCTTTTTCTGGGTTATCTTTTTCTGGGTTTTCGGTGTAGTGATAAACGGCGCTTGCCCTCATCAATAGGTCACTTTTCTGGTTCGCGTCAGTAATACCAGCAGGACCATCACCATTATTACCAGTTAAATCACCACCTACCCCACCATGCATGGGCATGGTATCTGGCCAGACCAGTATGGGGGGGAATCCTATCAATTCGTTTAAGTCATCTAGCTGTATTCTGTTATCAATATTCCGACTTTGGGGATCCACAAACCTAATATCCCAACCAGGAGGGGGCAAATAAGACTCCAACTCAGGATTAGTAGGATTATTGCGAGGGAACTTTGCCAGAAAATCCCCAAACTTATCATCATCCACATAAATCCCAGCACCGGTAACTACCCGCAATCCCCCATACCCTTGCAGGGGCTGAACCGGTTGCCTGGCCGCTGCTGCTTCCCAGAAACCATTGCGGTCAGTATCCCCTAAGTCAGACAAGGGAGTGACTTGGGTAGTGCGGTAGCGATTATCCTCGCTGTCATCCCACGTAACGCCACCCCCAATGTCTTGTGGAGCTCTAGCACCCTGGAATTCCTTTGCTTTGTTATCCCACCATCGAGCCGGTAAGCCATGACCGATCAAAACGCGATCACCAATTTTTAGTTCCCTACCTGCTTTCTGTTGTTCACTTGGTTCCGTTGCTGCAGGACTTAGCTTTTTTCCCTTGATATTGAGAGTCAGGCCATTGTTACTTTTGCCAGTATCTGGGTCATAGGGATATATCCAGTCATCCTGGGGTCGGAGGTCGTTGCCTTCCCCTTGGAGATTGGCCTTTTCATTTTCCTCTTCACCGTAGGGAACACGACGGGTGCGGTCTTTGAAGTATGTCTCTAGAGCTTTATTCCGTTGTTTCTCACGCTCTTTTTCATCTTCAACTTCTTCGTACTTTTTAAATACTTCCTCTGGGTCATTACCCTCACCCTTCTTTAACTGATCGCTTACCAGAGCATTAATTCGTGCGGTGAAGGCTTGGCTGTTATTGCCAATCTCATTGGGTGGTTGATTAACCGATCTATCATTTTTCTTTAACTTGACTACTGCCGGTGCTGCTTTCTTACCCTTGACTTCATTGCTATTGAACAGATGTATGATTCCTCCTCCGTCTCTATCTTGCTCATCATCTACACGACCAAAGGCCATATTGCCCCCGACAACGATCTTGCTGTTTTCTTCGGTGTAGTAGCAAGATTCCGGGCTACTGACTTGAAAATACTCATTCTTAGCATTACCGGTGAGAAAATTCCCGTTAGTAAAAACCCGGCCATTAATCTGGATGCCACTTCCAGGAGTAATTTGTAAATCATCATCGTAGACAATGGCATTGTTGGCTAGGGGAATTCTGGCTCGGTCTTGCTGATACTCTAGAGCTGAGAATCCGGCCTCACCCTTATAATTTTCATAGGTGGTATTATCCGGTAGTGTATCCCCAGCTACAATCGGCACCGTTGCGGTGTAAACAAATATACTTTTCTTTAACTTCGACTCAGACTTAAACCACCCGGAATTATCCACTAGGCTAGCGCTAGTGGTAGCAGCTGCTTTACATTTATCGCTGTTGCCTGAGTTAACCATCGGCGGGGTTCTGGCTTGTAGAGGGGTTCTGATTTTTTCGTTTAATAATGGATTTGGACTTTTGAAGTAAATTCCGTAGAGGGTGTAGCTATCGAATAGGCCATTGTTATCCGTATCAACCGGAAACCTCCAGGCAGTATTTATGGTGCTTTCGTTGCCGTTACTGTCTTCGTGTTCGAGCCTCAAACGCTTTTCATCACCAAAGTCGTATTTGTCACTATCGAAGGCATTTTCCAACGCTTCCTCTGATGGGGTCGAGCGGGGCAGGGTGGGGTCATCAAACAAGGCTTCCAATTTCGCTTGAGCCCGCTCAATAGCTGGAGCAGCGGCATTGAACACCGCTTGATTGACCCGATAATTACTGGCATTTTTGACCCGGTCAAAGGAGCGCAACACAATGGCAGTTACCAGCAAGGTTACCACCAAGGTCACCATAATCGCCGTAGGCAACACAAACCCGGCTGTTGCCACCCGGGAGCGACGGTGTAAAATAAATAAGCTACGCAACAGCCAACGCATCAAGGGTTTGGTGATGGCTTGAGACAGTTTAACTACCTGTTTGAGTAGTTTTGCGATCGCATTCGCTAACTTCTTCCTGGTTGACTTCTTGGTTGACATAGGGATTTTCCTGTCACATTTCCTGAGTAGATTCCTGAAGACGAACTAGTCCACGCACCCTAGATGATATAGCTCAAGGCAAAAGGCAATAGGCAAAAGGCAATAGGCAATAGGCAATAGGCAATAGTTGACTATAACGGCTTTTGAGCTTGTATCAGTGTCAAACACCTTAATGCTTAGTCCTATCAAATGCTTCAACGAAGCTAAGGGGTAACAACAATTAACAGACCCGATGGTGCGTTACGGGACGGACTGTCCCAACCCAGGCGTTGAGGCAGAAAATTAGGGCGAGCCCGTCCCTAACGCACCCTACGCCTAGGAACTTACCTTTAGATCTACCTACGAACAGAGAATAATAAATATTTAATTATAGTATCGATAGTTCCCAAAAACACAACCGAGATTTGTTAACAGTTTACCTAGCCTAGGACTTTCCTACCTCCTCTAAAGACAGACTATTCCCGCTTACCAAAAAACCATAGACTTAACCTACCCACATTAAGCCAAAAACCCATCACCCCCAGATAAAAAAGATGGGGAGATGGGGAGATGGGGAGGTGGGGAGATGGAGAGATGGGGAGATGGGGAGATAGGGAGATTTGTATTAAGCGATGCAGCGCGGTCTTGGGGAGGCAGCGCGGTCTTGGGGGTCTCCCCCATGAGCGACTGCCGTGGTTTCCCCCATGAGCGACTGCATCAAGACAGGGTAATTACCGGAAGCTTATATAGGGTTTCTCATACCCATCAGGTAAAGAACTAAACAGGATGTTTTGCCTCTTGCCTCTTGCCTCTTGCCTCTTGCCTACTCCCTACTCCCTACTCCCTGCTCCCTATTCCCTGATTTAATAATGATTCAGATTAATACCAGCTTCCTTAGCCATGGCTTGTAGACCCTTCTTCTGCAAGGTCTTTATGGCCTTAGTGGAAATCCGCAGCTTCACCCAACGTTTCCCTTCTTCCCACCAAACTCTTTTAACCTGTAAGTTAACGTTTTGTAAGCGCTTAGTCCGACGGTGGGAGTGAGAAACTGCATAGCCGTTATTGGCCTTTTTACCAGTCAACTGACATCTACGGGACATGGGGTACCTCTTGATTTACATCTGTTCTTGATCATATCTCGCAGATGGTGCGGGGAGTCGGGAGATGGGGAGATGGGGAGGTAGGGAGATGGGGAGGTAGGGGGATAGGGGGATGGGGAGATGGGGAGATGGGGAGATGGGGAGATGGGGGGAGTGATTAATCCATGGTGGGCAGTGCCTACCAAGTCTATGGCCACCATGGTGAATCTGTCTGATGCACTGCCCACCCTACATATATCTCCAACTCCCTACTCCCTACTCCCTACTCCCTACTCCCTACTCCCGATTCCCTACTCCCGATTACTCTTGCGTCAAACGGGTCATAACCTTATTGGACCGTTCCACAAACGCCTTCATGCCTTCGGCATCAAAGCCTTTCTGGGCCATCAGTGCCAGGTCATAGACATGCTGACAAATCATGTTAGCCAATTCTGCTGAGGGAGACTGACCGCCACTCTGAATAATACTGCTTTGACTGAGGTTGACTAGATTCTGAATCAGTGGGTGGGTGGTATTGACTACTAAAATATGTTCCTCTGGGAACTGCACCGAGTCCTGCTGCATCATGGCAGTCATTTCCTGTAGACGGCGCATGGCTTCCGGTAACAATACCATGGCCGGTGGGGTGCCTTGGGGGTCATCAGACTTCAGGGCTTGAGTCCGGACATTCACCTTAGGCTTATTAATCGCTTGCTCGAACAGTTCCTTAATCAGGTCAGAACGGGTTTTGTTAGTCTTCGGGTCAACAATCTCTTTTTCCTGGTCCTTATCAACAAGGGTATCATCTAAGTCTGAATCCACCCGAGAGAACTTAGCTTCTGTATATTCCCGTTCCAAGAAGCTAATGTAGTGACTGTCGATAAAGGAGTCCATAAATAGGACTTCTAACCCTTGATTTTTGTGCAGTTCTACATATGTGGCTTGGCTAGCCTCATCAGTGCAATAGAATACCCGATTTTCGTGGCGTTCTTTATTGCGCTCTAGATACTCTTTGAGGGTAGTGTAGGGTTGAGAAGACGAAGACTTAACCTGTTCTGTGCCAGCATCTGGCGTGACATCCTCCCAAGCATCCCCCTCTTGGGATTGCACTTCTACCTTAGGGGTGTCAGTAGGGGTATCAGTGGTTGGAGCTTCGGAACTTTCCACCGGTTGATAGGTGGTGCGGAAGATTACTATATCTTCTACTTGTTTCTTAAACTTCTCGCTATTGAGGCAGCCAAACTTGACGAATGTACCCACATCTTGCCAGGCACGGATGTACTGATCCCGCTCATCCTGGTACTGTTGCTTTAAGCGATCGCCAACTTTCTTAGCAATAAAGTCACCAATCCGAGCCACTGTCCGGTCTTTGGTCAGAGCAGAACGGGAAACATTCAGGGGAATATCAGGACTATCAATCACCCCTCGCAGTGGCATTAGGAAGTTAGGAATCACTTCCTCACAGTTGTCACTGACAAACACTTGATTACAGAAAAGCTTGGTTTGCCCCTTAGTCACATCCACGTCTGGCTTCAATTTGGGGAAATAGAGAATACCATCAAGCAAGAAAGGATAATCAGTGTTTAGATGTACCCACAGCAAGGGTTCATCTTGGAATGGGTAAAGATAGCGATAGAACTCCAGATAGTCTTCTTTAGTCAGATCTCTTGAAGATTTCTTCCACAGTGCCTCATGCTTGTTGATCACCTCATCTTCCAGCTTGATGGGCACTGCCATGAAATCACAGTAAGATTTGACTAGCTGACGAACCCGTGAGGGTTCTAAGTACTCCTGTTCCTCCTCTTGCATAGTGAGGGTAACGGTAGTACCTGGTTCTGTCCGCTCAGAATCCGATAGTTCAAAGGCTGGAGAACCATCACAGGACCAATGCACGGCTGTTGCCCCTCCTCGGTGAGATAGGGTATCAATTTCCACCTTCTGAGCCACCATGAAAGCAGAGTAGAAACCCAATCCGAAGTGACCGATAATCTGTTGGTCAGCTTGCTTTTGGTACTGCTTGATAAATTCTTCAGCGCTAGAAAAAGCCACTTGATTAATATACTTTTTCACCTCATCGGCAGTCATCCCAATGCCGTTATCTGAGATGGAGAGAGTTTTCTTATCCTTATCAAGGGTAATTTTAATTTCCGGGTCTCCCACATCCCCGTCAATCTCCCCAGCATAAGAGACCATCTTCAACTTCTGGATGGCATCCACTGAGTTGGAGATCAGCTCCCGCAAGAAGATTTCGTGATCGGTGTAGAGAGACTTCTTGATAATCGGGAAGATATTCTCAGTATGAATCGTGATTGTGCCTTGTTCCAGTACAGTCATTGGTATTGCTACATTAATATGATGAATGTCCCTTTAACGATTTTGAGGGATTACTTTTGATAGGAGAGATGGGGTTGTCCACCGATAGGGATTCGGATTTCCGTATCTTAGGGAATACTAATGAAGTTCTAAGCATATGCGCTACTTGAGGTGCGGTCAGCGGTCAGCGGTCAGCTTATTTTATTCAAAAGCTGTTCGCGTAGCGTAGCCTTTGGCCTTTAGCTGTTCGGTGTAGCATGCCCCTAGCCCATAGGCTGATAGCACCTCAATTAGCGTGCGTGGCACAGGCTTCGACGCTGGGAGGTAGCGCTAATCGCTGATAGTTTAATTATTGAAAATCCACTAGTCATCAATCTCCAGCCTAGCATATTGAGCGAAATCACCTAAATATTTTCCTTTACCTTCTGCTGCTTGCTGGATACCTCGTTTCACCTGCGCCAGGGTTTCGGTATTTTGCCATAACCACTGTTCTTCTTCTGGAATTGGATCGAGTAGGATTTGTCCTGTATCTTTGAGCAAGACTCGGTAGACTTTTGCCTTAGCTTGCGGTCTTAATTTTAAACAAAAGTGGTCATCAATTTCGGCAGCATTCTCAATGACCTGGAAGTTTTGGTTAAGAATAATTTTGAATAGCATAATAATATATATAGCACTTTTATTTTAGTTGTGAACATACTCCTTTAAGGAAAGACAAGAGTAATTTTGCATTCCCTTGATTAACTGGCCACAATGAATTCAATTGGAATAGTTTGACAAGGTGGTGCGTTACGGGACGGACTGTCCTAATACTGGCTACCGAAACATTAGCGCAAGCCCGTCCCTAACACACCCTACGCAATATTTACTATTTATTATTTATTTTTTATTATTCCCTATTCCCTGTTCCCTATTCCCTGAGCTATACAATTTAACTATATACCGAGAATAAATCAATCCGCGATCCCATGACTAAAGTTTTTCTAATCTGTTCTGGTCTAGGTCATATCCAGCGGGGCTATGAATCGTTTGCCCAAGAGTGCTTTGCTGCTTTATCTCAGGAATCGTC
>NZ_JAAHIG010000326.1:0-10028 GCF_010692305.1 Moorena sp. SIO4G3
TTACTTCATCATTGTCGTCTTCACTTCTCCTGGAACCTCCGTCGGCTCCATAGGGCTCCACTCGCAAATCTCTGCATAACCAAATACATAGAGGGTGTGCATGCTGTAGATTACTGCTTTACGAGAGCCTTTGAGAGTGTGCTCAACAGGGTATTTTTTTAGGTTTGGATTAAATTCTGTTGACATGTTTTAACTATTGAACTCGACGTTATAAATATAATCATAATGATTATATTTGTTTTTGTCAAGGGTTTTAAAAAACTTTTTTTTTGAATTTTATGGAGAAGTTGCAATTAATTGGAAACTTATAATTAAAGGGGGAAAATCGGGAATCGGGAATCGGGAATCGGGAATCGGGAATCGGGAACAGTAATATTATTTAATTACAGTTTTTATCGCAGTTATGAGGTACGATTATAAATCTCAAAGTCCCCCTTTTTAAGGGGGATTTAGGGGGATCAGTTTGTACTTCATAGGAAAAATCATGGCTATAGTATTTGATTAGTTAGTTAAGTAATTAAAAATATTGTTATAATTTTAATGACCAAATTTATAGCAATTTGAAAATAATTGAAATATCAAAATATCAACTGAACGATGAATGCTAAATGCTGACGATTTCAGGTTAATAAAAAAAGGGATGCTCAGCCAAGAGTATCCCTTTTGTTGTTGATATAATTGGGTGCATCTCATTGTCTTGATGCAGTCGCTCATGGGGGAAACCACGGCAGTCGCTCATGGGGGGAACCACGGCAGTCGCTCATGGGGGAAACCCCCAAGACCGCGCTGCCTCCCCAAGACCGCGCTGCCTTCCCAAGACCGCGCTGCATCGCTTTTGCTGTTTGACAGGGTGGTGCGTTACGGGGCGGGCTATCCAAAGCCTGGCTACGAGGCGGAAAATGAGGCCCCCCTAAAGCACCACTAGCAACTGCTCCCTGCTCCCTGCTCCCTATTCCCTATTTCCTATTCCCTGTTCCCTGTTCCCTTTCTATAGCTAATAGCTTAAGAATCTGAAGGTATTGGCTGGGATTCTAGATATTTCAGAAAAGACATTAACTCTTGGTCACTAAGCAGCTGACGCGATCGCTTACCGTAAGTTTGTAGAAGATAGTCTTTCCCCTGTTGAGTTGTCCAACCCAGACGCTTCATTTCTACATTAGTTTTAGTAATGATGTCAGAATGGTCAACAATTCCAGAACTCAATGATCCCATGTCACTGGTGTTAGTCTCTATGGTATTTTGAGAATATGACTGGACTGGAGGATCAGGTTGTGGGGTCTGGTAGATAATTGGCTCCCTCTTTATAGGGATATCAACTGGCACAGAGGTTTCTAGATCCGTTGAAAGGGAGTCATTGCTAAATTTCCTTGCTGGTTCTACTGATGGGATATTGGCAGCGGTTTCCCTAACCTCTCTAGCTCTTGACTCTGAGAAAGAGTAACTACTGGTGTCACTGGTTCGAGTCGCTTGAGTAAAATGATGATTGGGTTGAGTCTGTTCATGACTTGCTGAGGTCGAGCCAACATCATAGCGAGGCAATGGTTGCAGCGGCAGATTTACCTCACGCTTTGCTCTGGGATTATCCTTGTTTTGATCAATCCCTTTGGTGCTATCCATGCCTAAAGCAGCTAAGGCTCTTTGTCTGGCTTGATCTTCTGCTAATTCAACAGTTTGGGCAGCAGCTAGACCGGTGACCAAGATGGTACCCTCAACTTTAACTGAGCAACGTACTATGTACTGACCATGGTCAATCGCTAAAAGATCGCTGATCAAGCTGCCTTGAGGATAACGATCTCGGAACTGAGTAAACATAAAACCATTTCCTGCCCAAATCTAAGCATTATATCATAGCATAGCTTTACCCGAAAACTGTAGCAAACGGAACAGCTGATCTGCGGAACACCGGAACATTTCTTCCCGATTCCGTACTCCCCTTGATGTACAATAAAACATAATATAATAGAACTATCTTTGGTAAGCTGGCGCTAAATCATTCTGTAGTTACAATCTGCAACAGACGTAGGAGAAAGGAATTTCAGTTGCGGTTCCTGATCCAGTTGAGCAGCACAGCCTACGCAAAACCAAAGTTTCTTTTTCCCAGGCGCTCTAGGAACAAGAAAACAGAGGGCGGGTACCTCCAAGTTCCCCTCGTTGCCTACACCTACGCTTCTTCCAGAAGAGCTGTCATATGCTGATGTAATTTATTGCTTTTTAGCCTACGCGAGTCAGTATGACGATTCAGAAAATCTGGATTTAGGGCGTAAGCGTGACCAATCGGTTGCCCTAATGGTAGACTAGTAGTAGATATAACTGGGGAATTTGGACAAAGTTCCGAGGCTGACCAGACTAAGCTAAGCTTCTCTTTTGCCCCAGGGGCTACAGCATTGCCAAAGCAAGGGGACTAAGTTACCAGGAAGCGTAATGGTTCTGAGTATTGCAGTGTCTGAACAAAAGAGTTAAGCGCCAAAGAAACTGGGTGGCATTGGAGATTCTCACTCTTTGAATCGGTTGCTTCTTATACATAACTGCCTGTAAGTTACCCGTTTGATGATAAATTCGCCAAAGAAACAATCGTCCTAGGGGCCTCAAACCGTAACTCAAAGAAGGTGCCATGGCGTTTGAATCACTGGCTATTGACCAACCTCTGACTCAAAAATCCCGCAGGCAAAGTTAGGTGAGTCATTAGCCTAAAAGTTACCCTGACCTTAGTCTTGCTTCGGAACAAAAACAACAGAGTTGGTTAAACAGTTTAGGCAAACCATCAGTGGATACCCTTTCCTGGGAAAGAAACACAAGGGGTGGAACAAGTTCAGGTACCCGGGAAAAGTAATGCACGTTTTCTTTGCTGCTCGGGAAGTGTACACCTGGCTTGCCTTTCAATGTTCAGCCGATGACCCGATCGCATCAGGGACTGTCCTACCCCGCGCGATCGCATGCTCTTAAGGGCAACAAGCAAAAACCACGATCAGACGAAAAGGATTGTTGGATGGAATTTTCAATCGCTACATTACTTTCTAATTTTACTGATGATAAACTAGTGGCACCCAAAGTCTTAGAAAAAAAACTTGGTTGCCAAGACAAAGAAAGTCTCAAAAAACTCCAGATTTCCCTGGATGCACTGGAAAAATTAGGAATTCTGGTTAAAGATCGCGGCAGGTATCGACGTGTTTATGAAGAAGACGTGGTGGAAGCCAAGCTGCGCTGTTCGAGTAAAGGCTTTTGTTTCGCCATCCAAGAAGTCGAGGGAGCCGATGATATTTACATTCGGGAAACCAATCTCAGTACTGCCTGGAATGGCGATCGCGTCCTAGTCAAAGTTACCAAAGAAGGTAGCCGACGCCGGTCTCCTGAAGGAGAAGTGCGGTTAATTCTGGAACGGGTAAATCCTTCAGTGCTAGCGCGAGTCAAGGACATTGGTAATGGTTACCGAGCCTTTCCCCTTGATGACCGACTCTTGTTTGAACTAGACCTTGAACCAGATGAGGAAATCTTACAAAAAGCAGTGGAGCATCTGGTTCATGTAGAAGTCCTACGCTACCCCCTCGGACAAAACCCTCCCCTTGGAAAAGTTGCCCGTATTTTAGGAAGTGATGCAGAAGATGCGGCTGACACCGACATTGTCTGTTGCAAGCACGATTTACGCTCTAACTTCCCTGATGGGGTACTTCTAGCCGCTGATAACTTACCGAAAAAGCTGAAAAAATCAGACTATAGCCAGCGCAATGATTTGCGAAAGGTTCTGACCATTACCATTGAAGATAAGCTAGCTAACTCAGAGAAGGTAGTTGTAGAAAACGCCTTTACTCTAGAAAAAACTGAAGCAAATCAGTGGCAACTGGGGATACATATTGCTGATGTGGCTTACTTTGTCCCTCCAGACTCTGCCTTGGCTGATGAAGCCAGAAAAAGGGGTACAGCAGTTTATCTGTCCGATGTGATATTGCCTTTACTACCAGAAGCCGTTACCCAGCTTTGTTCCCTAGTACCAGGTCAAGACCGCTTAACCATGTCGGTACTACTCACTCTAGATGAAGCTGGTCAGGTAGTAGACTATGAGATTCAACCGTCCATAATCCAGGTACACTACCAGCTCACTTATGAGCAGGCTCAATCCCTTCTGGGGGGACATGAGCAAGCTGACTCAGAATTGGCACCTGTGGTGGACATACTCAAAGAACTGTTTTTTACCTTGAGTCCAGCAGTCAGGGCGCAACGAAAGCAGCGGGGTGCCTTTGACCTAAATTTGTCCCAGATTCCATACCCCTATAAAGATGAAGGGAGAGTGGGGGCTCTAGAGGTTTCTTCAACAGTACCAATGCAGTCGTTGTTGAAGGAATTAGTGATCTTAGCCAATGAAGCAATAGCTACCCACATCCAAGCCCTAGGTTTGCCAGGGATTTACTGTGTCCAGGGGCTACCGGATTGGGATGGGCTTCAGGATTTGATTAGGTTGGGCATGAATCTAGAGCTAGATATGCAGCTTGAGAAAGAAGAAACCATTACCTCTCAAGACTATCAGGGCTTTACCCAGCTATTTTCCAAATCCATAGCACCTAAAGTATTGATCTATTTGTTGTTATCAACCTTAAAACCAACAGGTTATAGTTCAAAACCAGGATCCCACTTTGGTCTAGCATTGGATACTGGCTATACTCACGGAGTATCACCACTGAGGCGCTATGGGGATTTATGGGTACAACAGTTACTGCATTTGGTATTTGAAAAAGGAAGAGACCGTCGTTCTACCCGTTCCAAAGACCGGGTGAATCTCAATCATAGCAGCTGTCAAGGTAATATAAACTGGAATGTTTTACCACCAGAAATTCACCAAGAGTTAGAAAATCAGTTAACTACATTAATTCCCCATCTCAATGACCGTGAAAAGATCACCATGGATGCAGAGATGGATTTACAGGGCTTAAAGAAAGCTGAACAGATGAAAGAGCGTACAGGAGATATCTTCAGCGGGCTGATTACTGGAGTTCAATCCTACGGCTTTTTTGTAGAAATAGAAGACTTGTTAGTAGAAGGATTAGTTCACGTTAGCTCTCTCAAGGATGACTGGTACGAGTATCGCTCCCGTCACGCCTGCCTAGTCGGTCGCAAAAATCGCACTGCCTATCGATTAGGCGATCGCGTCGAAGTCCAAGTCAAGAGTGTGGATTATTACCGTCAACAAATTGACCTGGTAACCGTAAGCGGCGGTAGTTTTGCTAGTAACGAAGATTTAGAGGAGTAAGTTATTCGTGAGTGGTTAGTAGGTTACTCGAAGGTTAACTAACCACTCACCACTCACTACCAATTAAATGATATTAAGTCCGGTTAATAACTTATAATACCCTTGATTCTAATAGGGTTAATTTCTTTTTGTTAATTAACAATGTCAGCTGATAGCTGATAGCTGATAGCTGATAGCTGATAGCTGACGGCTGAATACTTACCAACCGGACATAATTTGACTACTGACTAATGACAACTCCTTTAATTCTTGGTGTCACTGGTGCATCTGGCCTAATCTATGCTGTAAGGGCTTTAAAGTATTTACTAGAGGCTGACTATGCTATTGAGCTGGTGGCATCGAAATCTACCTATATGGTTTGGCAGGCAGAGCAAAATATTCGCATGCCTCTTGAACCCGATCTACAAGAACAATTCTGGCGTCAGCAAGCGGCAGTCGATCAGGGGGGCAAACTCATTTGTCATCGGTGGGGGGATGTGGGAGCCAGTATTGCTAGTGGTTCTTTCCGTACTTTAGGAATGGTGATCATGCCCTGTAGTATGAATACCGTAGCAAAAATGGCTGCGGGCTTCAGTACTGACCTGCTGGAGCGTTCAGCAGATGTTCAAATTAAAGAAGGGCGTAAGCTAGTAATCGTACCTCGTGAAACACCCTTTAGCTTAATCCATCTGCGTAACCTTACCAGGTTAGCAGAAACAGGAGTTAGAATTGTTCCAGCTATACCGGCTTGGTACCATAACCCTCAAACCATCGAAGATTTGGTGGATTTTGTGGTAGCTCGTGCTTTAGACCAGTTAGACATTGACTGCATTCCCCTAAAACGGTGGCAGGGCAGAAGTAATGATTCCCTTAAACATAGTTATCATGATAGGTAGGAAATCAAGATATCGGAAAGATGGGGAAAATAGGGCAGATTTAAAAGAGGAAGTAGTAGGAGGCTAAATCGTCAGACTTTTCTGCCTTGAGCCTGATATATGCTGATAAATCTTCATCACCCCTCAACTTTTAACCTATAACCTTCAATCCCTTGGTTTATGTTTAGGATTATTATATTCTTATGTTTGGTAATAGGTGGATTGGCACTGTTTGTTGTTGATAATTGGTTGCCAGTGCTACCGTTGGTCTTTCTAGGCATGAAGACACCACCTCTACCTCTAGCCTTGTGGATTGTTGGTGCCGTTGGAGCTGGAGTTCTAACCAGCATCAGCCTACGACTCCCCAATTACCTGGCTTGGCGTTATTCTAGTCGAAATTCTGAACCACCGGACGACGAGCCATTATTTTCTGAATATAGCCGTGGCGAAAGTTATCAAACCCAGACGAGGCAGGATAAAACTCGTGAGCGTCGAGCCTCGAAACAAACCTCAAAAGATGATACAAGCTCGGATTGGGAAGAAAGTAGTAGTCAAGAGTGGGACTTTGAGGAACATCAGGATTCAGATCGAGTTTCATCAGCTCGCCAAGGGGTTAAGCAAGATTCGAGATCACACACCACTAAAGGGGATCCCACTAGGGATGACCTGAGCGAAGAACCCGAAAGTAGTGATCAAAGCGATTCCGTTTATTCCTATGGTTATCGCAAACCTGGTAATTCAGGTGTTGGTAAATCTGAAACAGTTTACGATGCCAAGTATCGAGTCATTAATCCACCTTACAAGACAGTAGCTAAGCAGACTGAAGAGGATGAAGAGGACTGGGGGTTTGAGGATGATGAAGACTTTCAATAACCATGGTTGACGGTTGATTTTATTATAACTAGCAATACAATAGCAGCCAAGGTAGTAAAAGGTTACTCCTTGGCTGTTATTGTTAGATAGTTAATCAATTATCCATTGGGCTAATTGTTCATTTGTTCGCGAGATTGTTGCCTCACGCGGCCAGTCATGGCGGCTTCCTGTAAGGCCATAAAGGCATCCAGATCCGCCAAATCGTACTTTTTATGTTTTTGATGGAGCATCCTGCGTAATTTATCCTCGGCTTCTATGGTAAGATAACCGGTTGTGAGAGCTTGTTTGACAATGTCACGAATTAGCAACATTTACTTTGTTACCCCTAGTTTAGATGGAGTGACCACTAGTGAAAACCAGTAGATCTGTTCCACTGGATAGTTTTGTGAGACACCGAAATCAGCTGCTTCATCAGGTAGTTGAGTGCCAGGGATTAAAACCGATGTGTTATACATATTTGAGTCTCCCTGGTCTACAAAATTGGGGTTTGTTGTACCCTGATGCCAAGCTATGACTTGCATTCAGTCCATAGCATGACCAGGCTTACGGTGCTCAAACACCGCTTACCCAGTCTGCTTAGGTCTAAGCCTAAGTTTCTGGCTACTTTGTCACCCATGCAAAGTGCGAGTGGGGGAAACCCCGGTCACGACCCTGCATCGCTTCTAATGACGGCGCTTAAAACCGCCAAATCTCCCTTCCTCCGCCACATAGCCACATAAATGATGACGGTTTCCACGCTCCCGTTTTCTTGATGCAGTCGCAGATCAGGAAAACCAAGCCAGTCGCTCATAGGGAGGGGCTGTATGCATAGGCTTACGGTCGCCCGAAGTCAAGCCCAGTGGGCACCCCCTTTGGTCTCACTGGCTACCCAAAAGCACGATACATCGCTTTTGTTGGGATGAAGTTTAGATGAAGCTATTGTGAATAATAGCATAAATGTGAAAGGTTGTCTCGCAGTGAAAGTCTTAGGGTGGTACCTTTGATTAAGTGTGAACTAAGGGTAATCACTGATTAGACTGGGGAGGGCATGCGTGAATGACTTGTTGAAGGGCCTCAATGTTTTTCTGATTGGCATGATGGGCGCTGGCAAAACTACTGTTGGAGGTTTACTAGCTAGTGAGCTAGGCTATGGTTTTTGTGATACAGATGCCCTGATTGAGCAAATTGCCGGTAAAACGATTAACGAGATATTTGCTGAGGACGGAGAAGAAACCTTTCGACAGCTGGAGACTCAGGTACTATCGGAACTATCGGCTTATCAGCAATTGATCGTTGCTACAGGAGGCGGTATTGTGCTTAAACCCCAGAATTGGAGTTATCTGCATTATGGTCTGGTGGTCTGGTTGGATGTCCCTGTGCCAGTGTTATTCAACCGCTTGGGAGAGGATACCACTCGCCCCTTACTACAGAAACCTGATCCTGCTTTAGAATTGCAGAAAATTCTTGACCAAAGACGGAGTCTTTATGGATTAGCTGACCTTCACATCTGTGAAGATTATGAGGAGACCCCACCACAGATTGCTTCACGAGTGATCACAGAGATTCCGAAAGTTCTTAAAAATTCTAAACAAAAAAATTAACTAGCTCGGCGGGAATTCCCACGCTATAGCCACAGCTTAGGGTGGGATGAAAGCCAGGTTGGGTGATGGGGTTCGATGCCCCATCACCCAACATCAGTCAGGTCTGTCCTGACTCTGAACGTATTCTTTGAGTTGTTCAACGGTAACGCCTCCACAACTAGCAATGAAGTAGCCGCCAGTCCAGAACACTTTTTTCGAGTAATACTTATTCACTTGATCGGGAAATTCTTTCCGTAGGTATCGACTGGAAACGGTCTTGAGATTATTGATTAGTTTGCTGAGCTGAGTCTGGGGATTGTATTGGATCAATAAATGAACGTGATCCGCTTCACCATTGAACTCGACCAAACTACCTTCCCACTTAGACATCAGTTCTGAAAATATTGATTCTACGCGGGTTAGCATCACCCCGGTGAAGACTTTACGCCGGTATGGGACTAACACTAAATGAGCTTTCAAGTTTGAAACGCCTCTAGCACGCTGGATATCATCTTTAGGCATGGGTTGACACTAATTCCTGTGCTGGTGCTATAATAACACTAACCCCCGCAGTAATGGTCGGATCGGCCGCTATGAAATCAACGCTTCAGTATCGAGCTTACCCAAACACTAAGCAAAAACTTGAGGCTAATTATTGGCTTCGAGTGTGTCGCTATTGGTATAACCGCCAGCTCGGAGATCGTTTCGATTGGTGGGACAACAATAGAACCTACGTCAACGCTTGTCCGTTAGTTTGCCCGTTACCTGAGCTCAGAGATCAGCCGACTAGATACGGTCAACAGTCACAATTGCCTGGACTCAAAACAGATCTGATCAAGGTGTTTCATAGCGGTGAGCTGTTGGACTTCAGCCGATTAGATTCAACCGTTTTGCAGGATGTCTGCAAACGGGCTGACGATGCTTTCAAGCGTTATATATCGGGTGATTCCAATGGCTTGCGTAGCGGTAAGCCACGGTTCAAGAACCAATCCAGCTACCGGACGATGGTGTTCGCAATGGTCAAACCAAGGTGGATTCATCTTGTCCGCAAAAACTGGCTCTATATCAAGCTTCCCAAGCTCGGAATGGTGAAGGTTCGGATGCACCGACCAATGCCGGATGGTGCCGTTGTCAAACGTGTTAGCTTGACTAAAAAAGCCGATGGTTGGTATATCAACCTGACCGTAGCAGATCCTACGGTGCCTAAGTTTACGCCGGATCAGATTGTCCCCACTTGGGATAACTCAATCGGTCTTGACGCAGTGCTAGAGGGCGATGACTACATTGCCACATCTGAAAATACCAAATACAAATCAGCTAAACCGCTGCGTAAGTCTTTACCAAAACTCAAGGCCGTCTCTGCTAAGAAATCATCGAAACAGAAAAACATCAAGCGAGAGTTAGCCACTTAATTTATTGAGTGGAAAGCGAGCGTGCCGGGATTTATCCCGGCGTTCGCGTTCTAAGGGATTCGTTTTGTTCTTGCTAATATTTCCAGAAACT
>NZ_JAAHIG010000327.1:0-9945 GCF_010692305.1 Moorena sp. SIO4G3
CTCCACCTTCAAGGATTTTGCCTTTGTCTCCATCATCCCAAACGTTTTATCTAACCTGGCAGATACCAATAGTTCATTTCTGCTGTCTCCTACAGGATTTCGTGAGGAAACAGACTACGATACCTTTACCTACAAATTCCCAACTGCTGGCACTTATCTAGTAGGTATGGCAGTGGTGGATGTAGAAGATGAGTTGTTGGAATCCGCGCTACTAGTGGATAACTTAAGAGTTGTGCCGAAAGATGAAGTAATTGTAGGCACAAGCAACGGTGAAACTCTTTTCGGCACTGCTGATAATGACACCATCTACGGTCAGGGTGGTAATGACAGAATCTTTGGCAGTGAGGGAGTAAACATTATCTATGGTGGTGCTGGGGATGACGAGATTTTCGGCGGTTCCAACCCTGACACCATTTATGGCGGCACTGGTAATGACGAGATTTTCTCTTCCGGAGGCAATAACACAGTCTATGGAGGTATCGGTAATGACCTCATAGACACTGGCACTGGTAATGATTTAGTGGTTGGTGGCTTCGGCAACGATACGATCAGGCTTGGGGGTGGTCAGGATATTGTTGTCCTAGAAGCACGCAAAGGAACTGATACTATCATTAACTTTAAGGCTGGTAAGACGTCGCTAGGTCTGTCTGGTGGTTTGACTTTCAGTAACTTGAGGTTTAACCAAAGTGCTGATGGTGTCGAAATCGCTGTTAACGGTGAAGTCTTAGCAGTTGTCAATGATGCACAAGTTGGCACTATTGCCAGCGCTAGCAACTTTTTGACGATTTAGTGATCTGATTGAGCTTGATCTGTCACTAGAATCAGGGCTATTCCGTGGGTGGTGCGTTACGGGACGGGCTGTCCCAGCTGGGAACAGGCGCAACATTAGGGCGATTCCGTCCCTAACGCACCACTACTTAAGTTTTGTCAGTCAACCAGGATAGAGTTTAGCGACTGTCCCTGTAACTCTGCTTTTTCTGTGAAAACCATCATCACCAGGTCTAGAATCTCAAGAGGTACACTGGGGGAATTGGTAGTTAAAGATTATAGTTTTGATTAGCAATCAGTTCCCTATGTCTACATTTTTATTAGAAGTCGGTACAGAAGAATTACCCGCAGATTTTGTCGATAGTGCGATCGCACAGTGGCAATCGAAAATTCCCCAAACCCTGGATGAGTACTTTCTTACTCCAGAAGGAATTGAGATTTACGGCACCCCTCGCCGCTTAGCAGTTATCATTAAAGAATTACCTGAAAAGCAACCCGATCGAGAAGAAGAGGTTAAAGGACCACCAGCTAAGGCAGCGTTTAAGGATGGCCAACCTACTAAAGCAGCGATTGGGTTTGCCCGTAAACAGGGGGTAGAGCTAGATAATCTATTCCTCAGAGATACGGATAAAGGAGAATTTGTCTTTGTTCAGAAACAGATATCCGGTCGCCCCGCTACGGAAATTTTAACGGAACTGATTCCCCAATGGATATTTGGATTGGAAGGTAGACGGTTCATGCGCTGGGCGAATGGAGATTTAAAGTTTCCCCGTCCGATTCGCTGGCTAGTCACACTTTTGGATGATGTAGTGCTACCGGTAGAGTTAGATAATAATGCCGAGACTGTAAAAAGCGATCGCATTTCCAGTGGTCATCGGATCTTGTCTCCCAAACCAATAGAGATTCCCCAAGCAACAGATTATCAGTCCTGTTTGCGCAATGCTTATGTAGAGGTCAACCCTGAAACACGTCGCGAGACAATCAAATCACAAGTGGAGTCAGCCGCTAAACAGTTAGGTGGTTATACCCCTCTGTACCCTGAGTTATGGGAAGAAGTCACTAATTTAGTGGAATGGCCGACAGCAGTAGTGGGTAAATTTTCTTCAGACTTCTTGAATTTACCACAAGAAGTGGTCACTACAGAGATGGTGTCTCACCAGCGCTACTTTCCAGTATTCAAAACCGAAGCGGCTACTGAACTTATCCCCTATTTTATTACTATTGGTAACGGTGACCCGGCCAAATCGGAAATTATTGCTACTGGGAACGAGCGGGTAATCCGAGCGAGGCTAGCCGATGGACAGTTTTTCTACAAAACCGATATCGATTCACCCTTAGAAAGCTATTTACCCCAACTGGAGAAAGTCACTTTTCAGGAAGATTTAGGTTCAGTACGCCAAAAGGTCGGTAGAATAGAAAAGATAGCAAGTCAAATTACTGACCAGTTACGTCAACACTCTCCTAATCTAATCTCACCAGAGGCGATTACTCAGATTCAAAGGGCGGCCTTACTGTGTAAAGCAGACTTGGTTACCCAGATGGTCTATGAATTTCCTGAATTACAAGGGGTAATGGGACAAAAGTATGCCGTTGCTAGTGGGGAATCTGAGCAAGTCGCAACAGCAATTTTTGAGCATTATTTACCCAGAGGTGCAGGGGATTCTCTACCTAAAACCCTTACCGGGCAAGTGGTAGCATTAGCAGACAGGCTAGATACCTTAGTCAGTATCTTTGGCTTAGGTATGTTACCGACAGGCTCTTCTGACCCCTTTGCTCTACGTCGTGCTGCTAATGGAATTATCAACATTACCTGGGATGCCAACTTACCGATTAATCTCCAACAGTTGCTAAACGATATTGCTGCGGATTTTGTAGCTGCTTATCCAGACAAGAATTCACCAATAGAGTCATTACAGGAATTTTTCTTACAACGGATTCGGACTCTGCTCCAAGAAGAAAATAAAATTGACTATGATTTAGTGAATGCTGTGTTAGGAGAAGATGATCCGGAGTATCAAAACAGGGCATTAATTGACGTGTTAGATGTACGCGATCGCGCTTTGTTTCTCCAGTCTATCCGAGATAATGGTACTCTGAATAAAATCTATGAAACTGTCAACCGTTCAGCTCGTTTAGCTAAACAAGGGGATTTAGATACCAAACAGATACAACCAACAACAGTAGTGAATCCGGAACACTTCCAGAAATCTTGTGAGCAAGCATTTTATGATGCCCTAGTGGAATTAGTGCCAAAAATTAAAGCTTCTCAGGAAGAGCGAGATTATCAGAAATTAGTGGAAGCACTCGAAGAGATTGCTCCTACGGTTAGCACTTTCTTTGATGGTGACCAGAGTGTATTGGTGATGGATCCTGAGCCCAATATTCGCACTAATCGCTTGAATTTGTTGGGATTGTTGCGGAATCATGCTCGTGTGTTAGCAGATTTTGGAGCAATTGTCAAGAGTTAGGGTTTGGTTTGTAAGTATATGCGCTACGCGCACGCTACGCGAACAGTAATCAGTAATCAGCTATCAGCTATCAGCTATCAGCTATCAGCTATGAGTAATTAATAATCAGTAATCAGTAATCAGTAATTCGCTGACGGCTGACCGCTGACGGCTGACGGCTGACGGCTGACGGCTGACGGCTGACCGCTGATAGCTTTGGGGGATTGATAGTAAAAGCTCTATCTGCGGTTTTCTGAAAATTGTGGTCAAATTAAAACTGACCTACTATTGAGCTAGCCTGATAAATGCCATGGAGATTCTAGAAACCGTAACCTTTGATAATGCCATCGCATTCACGGAATCGATAATGACCAAAATGGCAACAGGGGAACTAACATCACCAGAAATTACCGAAGCGATCGCATCCTTAGTCAAAACCAAAAATGGTGCTAGAGGTTTCTTTGTCACCTACCTTACCAGTGACAGCACCTTAGCCGACAATCCCTCACCAGAGGTGATCACAGCTCTAGAGTCATCCCCCGAAATCGTAGCGGAACTGTTAGTCAAAAATTTAGCTATGTCAGCGGCAATGGGATTGAAGCATCGCCGCAATGGTAAAGAAGACATGGCTCAAGGATCAGACCGAGTGCGATCGCGTAGTGCTAATCTCATTAAACAACTAAACATGCCAAGCCTGTTTGACATTGCTCAACAGTTAAGGCAAAGCGCCCTTACTGGAGTTGGCAACTACCAAGAATTTCTGCAGCGCTGGAGATACGATTCTGAGCAAAAACAGGTCATCCATGAAGCTCTATCTGAAATTCTTGACGATTGAACCTCCCCACCCTTAAGAGGGATGGGGATTCCCAGGCACAACCTAATGGGCTGTTATCTCCGTGGGCGTGACTTTCCCTCGCACCGAGGGTAGCTGGATGGGGTTAATACCCAGTCGTTTTAAACCCCTGTTTTTAATATTTACACCACCATTCACATCAGCATCATCGTGATACCCACATTCAGTGCAGACAAACTTTTCACCATCTCGATTGTCTGCGCTGATGTGATGGCATCTTGGACATTCAACAGATGTATGCTTGGGATTAACTTTGATGACGGGTATGCCTGACTTTCCAGCCACGACTTCTACCTTCTTTACTAGTTCCCCCCAGGCGGCGTCAGATATTACGCGATTAAGTCCTCTTTTGGCAGATTGCCCGTTAGGATCGTACCCACCATTTTCATTCTTGTTGGGTTTGCAACGAGACTTCATCCCTTTAACGTTCAAATCTTCAAACACTAGGGCATCTGCACCATTGACCAACTTTTTGGCTACTTCCCAATGGTATGCTGAACGCTTGTTGGTTAACCGTTCATGTAACGACGCAACCCTACGAAATAATTTTTTACGGTTATTTGAGCCTTTCTGTTTCCGGCTTGCAGATCGTTGTCTTAGCTTTAAGCGTCTTCTTTGACGTTTGTACTTTTTGGTGTTAGCTGGGTTTCCAATAGTTTCACCATCGGAAGTGCTGACAAGTTTTCTAATGCCCAGGTCGCATCCTTTGACATGATTTGGATTAATTTCATCAGCAGTTTTTACCGGAGGTAACGGAACTGATTTGTCCTCAATCTGAATGCTGACAAACCAACCTCGTGACTTTCGACGCACAGTGACAGACTTCATCGTAAACCCTGCTGGGATGGGACGAGAATTATGAAATCTCATCCATCCTATTCCGGGCAAATAGATTCGGTTGCCGTCGAGTTTTACCTGACCTGGTGCATACTTGAAACTCCGGTAGCGAGAACGTCTCTTAGGCTTTGGATAACCCGCAACACCAAAAAAGAATTTTGAGAATGCAGTATCCAACTGTCTTAGCATCTGTTGTAGGACAGTTGAGTTTATTTCCTTGTACCAGGGACGTTCCCTTTTTAAACCTGGCAGAGTAGAGCTTTGCACCTCGTAAACACTGCGTCGAGGGTTTTTCTGACTCTTTTTCCACGGATAGCCAACAGAGGTTGACTTGTTGACCGAACATGTTAACGGACAAACTTCTCCACGAGTTTTCAAGTCACAGTAATCCCCCATTTTTGGTGATTTAACTTGCTCGTAAGAGTCATTCCTGTCCTTTAGAAGATAGTTGTACTGAGCCAACAACATATCTAACCAGCGATTCATTGTGGTTACTTGTTCAGAACTGGGAATAAGTTTGTAGACGTATCCAAGTTGCATGGTATCGACCTATTTGTCCGTGGTATTATAGATTATAGAATCTTTATGTGACAAGGCAATGACTAAAATAGAGACAAAAAAAATGGGCAGACCCTGTCTTCACGGGCAACCCAAGGCAGCACACACTATTAGAGTGACAGACACGGCATGGGATGGATTGAAGCGACTGGCATCCGAAACCGGTGTAAGCCTGTCAGAATATTTGGAAGCCCTGGGAAAGAATGGTACATTACCTAGTTGACAGATTGTGGCTTACGCCACTTGAGAGGGGAAATTCATCCCCGACTTAAGAGGACTGGGTATTCTTTCCCCTCTCAAACTCTCCCGTCTCCGATAACCCATACAGTTTCAGCAACCTTTGAGCAACATGGCTTATCCTATTGCCTTTTGGCTATTGCCTCTTGCCTTTCCCTGACAGAGTATGTTCATCTATCACATCGAAATTATATATCATGGCCAATGATAAAAATTCTTCACCTATCTGACATCCACATGGGTAGTGGTTTCTCCCATGGACGGATCAACCCTGCTACTGGAATCAATACACGTTTAGAAGATTTTGTCAATACCCTAGCTAAATGTATTGACCGAGCCATTACCGAACCTGTGGATTTAGTGCTTTTTGGCGGTGATGCCTTTCCCGATGCCACACCACCACCCTATGTTCAACAAGCCTTTGCCAATCAATTTCGCCGCTTAGTAGATGCAAACATTCCTACAGTTTTATTAGTAGGAAATCACGACCAACACTCCCAAGGACAAGGAGGTGCTAGCTTATGCATTTATCGTACCTTAGGTGTGCCTGGATTTGTAGTAGGGGATAGCATCGAAACTCATAAGATTCAAACCGACAATGGTCTAGTACAGGTGATTACTCTACCGTGGCTAACCAACTCCACCCTTCTCAGTCGCCCAGACACCGAAGGTTTAACCCTAGCTGAGGTTAACCAACTCCTGATCTCACGGCTTGAGCCAATCTTAGAAGCAGAAATTCGTAAACTTGACCCAAACCTGCCAACGGTTTTGTTAGGTCATTTAATGGCAGACCAAGCTAGATTTGGTGCAGAGCGCTTCCTCGCAGTTGGTAAAGGTTTTACTATTCCGCTCTCGCTGCTGACTCGACCCTGCTTTGATTATGTAGCTTTAGGACACATCCACCATCACCAGAATCTCAACCACTCCAATGACCCTCCAGTCATTTACCCTGGCAGCATTGAGCGGGTCGATTTCAGTGAAGAGAAGGAAGACAAAGGTTATGTCATGATTGAGCTGTCCAAAGGTCACGTTCAGTGGGAATTTTGTCCCTTGTCAGTACGACCCTTCCGTACCATTGAGGTCAACCTTGCTGAAGCAGATGATCCCCAAAATACTTTACTAAACGCTATTGGTAACGAAACTATTAAAGACGCTATAGTCCGGCTGATTTACAAGCTACGTTCTGAGCAGCTCGACCTAATTGACAATACTGCGATACATGAATCCTTGAGGCCAGCCCACCACTATACCATTCGCCCAGAATTAGTCAGCCAGCTAGCCCGTCCCCGGTTGCCGGAACTGGGTATAGGTAACAGTATTGACCCGATGGATGCGTTATCGACATATCTAGAGAATCGGCAAGACCTCAGAGATATTGCTGCAGATATGCTAGAAGCTGCAGAATGCCTATTAGAGAAAAATCGGTAATTTGGTAATTAGCTAGTTGCAGGAAAACTACCACCGATGAAGTGGATATCACTGAAGGTTTCAATCCACAGACGAGCGCCACAATCGAGTGGGTTATCAGGCTGATAGACAATCCGACATGGACCGAGGATTTCTACCTCGTTTCCGTATAGATTGTTGCCGCTTCGTTTTACTGAAATCACTGGCTTGCGGTCTTTGGGACTTTTGTGCATATTCGAGCCAATGTGATTGCGGTTGACATTGATCTTAGCTAGAGCCGGAGGACGATTTTTACGCCACTTACCCTTTGGTCCACGTTTGCCTTTAATAATTTGAGGCAGATAGTTAAACAGGGGAATAATCCAGAATTTACCGCTTTTATAAGCACCTCTGACCCGGCCAGAGCTCAGGAGTTGTCGCAATCGTCTAGACGAGATTCCTAACAGAGATGCCGCTTCAGTAGTACTAACACACTTGTTCATCAGTTGATTTTCCAAAACTATTCCTATAAAACTATAATAATAGAAAATTTGTGGAATGCCAAATCATGGGGTTCTATTAATTAATGCATCAGCCCTCAGCACTCAGAAGATTCCCGGAATAACATTGAGTGTAATTAGGGCTATCATTAGACAAATCAGGTCAGTTGGAATAATTGGTTGGGACTTTTGGAATAGCTAAAAATGGCAATCAGTGCTACTGTAGGATGCCATACTGTTGCGCTAGTTATCCTACATGGTTGAATCAATACCCAAGCAAAACTACCGTGAAGATCCAGGGTCAGCCATCGTAGGCTTCACAGGTCAACAGTGTCAGCAACAGCTGCTTGACAAAACCTGAGTAGACATCTGTTCTAACTCCTGATTAACCTGATGGTTTGTGCAGCATAACTGGTAACGCTCCTAACACCTGATGCAATGACAGCACTGCCCATTCCCCACCAACCCTCAAGTTCAACGAATAGCACCAGCTCCTATGCTGGTGCTAAGAAAAACCCTGTGTCCACCCTCAAAGAACTGGTGGCACGTCTTTATCGAGAACAGCACAAGGTTCAAGATTTGTTAAGCTCATTGGGGTTTGCCTTACGCAGCTTCAACAATCTCAATCAGTTTTTAGAGTTAATTCCTCTAATGGCAGCACGGGTCAGTGATGCCGATGGGGGAGCTTTAATCTTGTTCAATCGAGATGGTCAGGTACAACGCTCTGACCTACACTACCAGAACCCTCAGGTGGGTCAGACTATTCGTAAAGCGATAGAAAAGACCACCCACCAAGTGACAAGTCCTAATGGCCAAGGGGGGAATTCTAAGCAGACACCAACTTCTATGAAACTAGTTCAGGCATCCTTTGATAAAGTCTTGAGGGATTATCTTGAACCCAATATCAAACTGTTTAGTCTTCCCATTCTGCTTAAAAATGCTGAACAAGGACATTTGTATATCTTTAGCCATGACCCACAATATAATTGGACACCAACACGACAGAAGTTGGTAAGGTTAGTGGCTGACCAAACGGCAGTAGCGATCGCTAATGATGAACTTAAAGTTGAGCTACGCCATAAAGAACGCTTAGATCGAGAGTTAGAAATTGGTGCCGATATCCAAATCCGCCTACTACCGCGCCAATGCCCTGAAATTGAAGGGGTGGAATTAGCGGCTTTCTGTAAAACCGCTAACCGTGTTGGAGGTGACTACTACGATTTCATTCCCACCAACTACGACCAGCTCGGACCGAAAAACTCCGGGGATGGTAATCTCACTGATGACCACAGTGCTTATTTACCTTGGAGCATTGTGATTGGTGATGTGATGGGAAAAGGGGTTCCGGCTGGGTTGATTATGACTATGACCAGGGGAATGCTGCGAGCAGAAGTGCTAAACGGTCACTCCCCTGCACGCATTCTCGAACACTTGAACCGGGTTATGTATGTTGACTTGGAAAATTCCCATCGGTTCGTTACCTTGTTTTATTCTGAGTACGACCCCAAAACCAAGATTTTGTCCTATAGTAATGCCGCTCACAATCCCCCCTTGTTGTGGCAGGCATCAACCCGTTCTATCAAACCCTTGGATACCGCAGGGATGCTGATTGGTTTAGAAGTTGATTCTCAATACGAAGACTCTCACGTGCAGCTAGATTCAGGGGATACCATTATTTACTACACTGATGGCGTGACCGAGGCAGCCAATCTCAATGGCCATCGCTTTGATGAGGACAATCTAACTCAAAGCTTCCAGTGGGCCTGTGAACATAGTTATACTGCTCAGGAAATTTTAGATTACCTATTTGAGCAAGTGCAGCAGTTTACTGGTACAACAACTAACGGAGATGATATGACACTGGTCGTAATGCAGGTAAAATCAAGGTTTCACTAAAAGATTTAAGGTATAGGAAAGCAGAGCAATGGTGATTGTAGGCATACAAACAGCAATAGTTCCGTTATTATGCATTAGCGATTGGACTGATGTCTTGGGATGGCTGAACTCTAACTTACCCATCGATGGGCTAGTTTTGGCTCAAACTATTGAAGATCCAGATGTACTTGGTCAAATCAAGACGGCCTGGCAAAACTTTATTGATTCTGGTCAGGCTGCGGCGCTGGTGATTGGCTTAGTTGTTGGTTACTTATTCAGAAATCTAACTTCGTTTAACTAAATCGTCAGGTGTCAGCCGTCAGCTTTTAGCTCACGCTGCTTGAGGTGCTGTCAGCCGTCAGCTTAAGGTACATCTCGTTCGGGTAGCGTGCGCCTATGGGAAATGCGCAATGCCCAAACGGTAAAATTTAATAGTTCGAAATTGCTTATGCTAATCGCACCTAAGCTGATAGCTGAATGCTGA
>NZ_JAAHIG010000328.1:0-9866 GCF_010692305.1 Moorena sp. SIO4G3
ATATTCTTTTATAGCCTCTGTTACCTGAGATTCTGATGCCATTACCGATACCATCTCACCACCAGAGGGTAACTGTTGCATCAACTTTCCTCGCATGGCTATTAGTTTGAGACCGTCTTCTAGGCTAAATACTCCTGCAACGGTTGCTGCTACATATTCTCCTACACTGTGACCCATGACTACATTAGGCTTGATTCCCCATGAATCCCATAATTTAAAGAGGGCGTATTCCAGGGCAAATATGGCGGGTTGGGTGTAAGCTGTTTGGTCTAAAATACTTAACTTTTGTGCATCTTTGGGGTAGATGATTTCTAATATAGATGTTTCTAGATCGGGTTTGAGAATTTGATCACATTGCTCTAAGGCTTGACGGAAGGTTGGTGCTTTTTCATACAGTTGTCTTCCCATATTCACATACTGGGAACCTTGGCCTGTGAAGAGAAAGGCTATTTGGGGACTTTCACTATTTGGTTGTCCTGAAAATACTCCTACTAATTCTGATTCAGTTTTCCACCCAAGCAGTTTCTCTATTAATTCCGTGGGCTCAGATGCAATCACCCCTAGTCGATGATTAAACTGAGCGCGTCCAGTGTTAGCTGTATAGCATACATCTGCTAGTTCTAATTCTGGATTAGTTTCTAGATAATTTTGATAACTACTGACTAAATCTTCTAGAGCTTTTTCTGTTTTCCCTGACAGAGTTAATATATGAACCGGACGTTCTAGATATTCTTCACTTCTGACTTCTGACTTCTGACTTCTAACTTCAGTCGGAGCTTCTTCCAAAACTATATGAGCATTAGTGCCACCCATACCAAAGGAACTAACTCCTGCTAGTCTTGGTTTTCCTTCGCCAGACCAAGGAATTAATGAAGTAGGAATTTTAATTGGTAATCTATCCCAATCTACATGAGGGTTAGGTTGTTGTAAATGTAAATGAGGCGGTATCTCTTGATGCTGAAGCGCTAAAATAACCTTTATCAAAGATGATACACCTGCTGCTGCCTCTAAATGCCCAATATTAGTCTTGACTGACCCCACAATTAAAGGCTGATCTGCTGGACGATTTTTACCGTATACTTCTGCCAAAGCTTCTATTTCAATTGGATCTCCTAAGGAAGTTCCTGTACCGTGAGCCTCCAAATAGCTAATTTGATGAGGTTCTAACTTGGCATTTGTCAGAGCTTGTTGAATTACCTGTTTTTGAGCCATTCTATTTGGAACTGTCATACCACTACTTGGCCCATCGTGATTAACAGCAGAACCTCGAATAAGGGCTAAGATTGAGTCCCCATCAGAAATAGCATCGGACAAACGCTTCAAAACAACTATACCACATCCTTCTCCCTGACCATAACCATTTGCACTAGCATCAAAGGTTTTGCAACGACCGTCAGGGGATAGTGCTTTCAATTGGCAACGACCAATAGTGCTGATGGGCGATAATATTAAATTGACTCCACCCACTAATGCTAAGTTTGATTCTCCGGAACGTAAGCTCTGACAAGCAAGATGGATAGCAACTAAAGAACTTGAACAAGCTGTATCTACCTGTATATTAGACCCTTGCAAACCTAAGAGATTAGAAATACGACCTACACCAATACTTCTATTATTACCAAGAACTGAGTAAGTACCTGCTCCATTTTGATTTTGATTGATACTCAGAGCAGAATAGTCATCTGTGGAAATTCCCATGAATACACTTGTCTGACTATTCTTAAGGTTTGACCAGGTTTGTCCAGAATTTTCCAGTGCTTCCCATGTTACTTCTAAAAGTAATCTGTGCTGAGGGTCTAAACTAACTGCTTCTTTTGGAGAGATACCAAAAAACAGAGGGTCAAACTGGTCAACTTGATCTATAAAGCCCCCTTCTTTAGTGTAGCTTTTCCCGGGAACTTCTGGGTCTGGATCGTAATTAGCGCTCACATCCCAACGCTCAGGAGGAACTGGTCTAATTGCATCTATACCATCATGTAATAAGTTCCAGTATGTTGATGGGTCATTAGCTCCTCCTGGAAATCGACAGGCCATACCAACAATTGCGATCGGTTCCGTTTTGGCATTGTTTACTGCTTCCAGCCTACTTCGCATCTCCTTCAAAGTTTGAAGCATTTTCTGCGATAAGAAGTTTTGTTGGCTTGTTTGAGAAATATTATTCACTTTAGTTGCCCTCCTTCAGTAAAGCTTCGATTTCTTGTAATTCTGAAGCGATTGCACTATCAATTTCCCCTTCCCATTCTGTCTCTGTATTCAGAGCAGTTATATTTTGTTGGTTTTGACTATTATCTTCAAGATTAACTTCTGTATCTTGATCTTGTCTATCTTGGAATATGTCTTTGAGCAAGTATATTGCTAAATCCTGAATACAAGAAAATTCAAACAATGTAGCTGTACTTATAGAAACACCCAAATTATAACTTAACAAATTTCTGAGTTCAACAGCCATTAAGGAATCCATTCCCATTTTAAAAAAGCCTAAATCTGTAGGGGGAAGTTTAGATGTTGAGAAGCCTAAGAGTTTACCTATTTTTGCTTGTAGATAATTAACCATCATCGGGTTGCGTTTGCTATCCACTGCTGCTATCAGTTGTTGCCGGATTTTTTTATTCTCTGTTTCTTTTTGTTGTTGTTTTGCAGCTAAGGTATCTAAGCATAGCATTTTTACACCACCAGGCAAATTATCCCTAAATATCTGCCAATTTATCGGTAATACCCCTACTTGACTAACTGGCTGCAATAATAAACCCCCTAATAC
The DNA here is from genome assembly GCF_010692305.1 of Moorena sp. SIO4G3. NCBI lineage: Bacteria > Bacillati > Cyanobacteriota > Cyanophyceae > Coleofasciculales > Coleofasciculaceae > Moorena > Moorena sp. SIO4G3. Next base: position 2,759 of record NZ_JAAHIG010000328.1, read on the forward strand.
TTCTAATCCTTTTTCTGGGGATATAAAACTCATTCCTGTTGTCCGCATACGACTGTGATATTGACTCCCAAGATTAGCTGCCATTCCTCCTGCCTCCCAAGCACCCCAGTTAATACTTAATCCTGGTAATCCCATACTTTGACGATAACTAGCTAAAGTATCCATAAAGGCATTCCCAGCAGCATAGTTTCCTTGACCTGCTGTACCAAGTAAGGATGCTATGGAGGAAAAACAAACAAAGAAGTCTAGTGGTAATTTCTGAGTTAAATTATGCAAGTGCCAAGCTCCTTGCAATTTTGGTTTCATAACTTTCCAGAAACGTTCCCAACTCATATGCTGTATCAGGCCGTCATCCAGTACTCCTGCTGCATGAATCACCCCTCGTAATGGTATTTGAGATTTCTCGATCTGTTCCAGGATGCTCGCGACATCCTGTTCCTTAGATACATTTCCTAATATAACTGAGATTCTGGCTCCTGCTTGTTCTAACTGGCGAATAATTTCCTTAGCTATTTCTGAGGGAGGGCGACGCCCAATTAATACTATATGTCCTGCTCCCTGTTTAACCATCCATTGAGCTACTTCTAATCCCAAAACTCCCAAACCACCAGTTACTAAGTAACTTCCTTCTGCTTTCAATTTTATTTGTTGCTGTTTTTCTGAGCTTGGATTCTGCGTTCGCCTTGTTAACCTAGGTACATAACGCACTCCTCCACGAATTGCTATTTGGTCTTCATCATCAGGATTTAATAGTTCTTTGCCTAATGCTTCTAAGCTGTTCTTAGTTTTGTCTAAATCAACGCGCCTACATTTTAATTCTGGGTGTTCTAATGCTATTACCCTACCCAAACCCCATAGAGATGCTTGCTGCACTGCTAATTTATTTTGATTTTCTTCTATTCTTTGTGTTTCTTGAGTCACTAACCATAGAGGCACTATTGATTTCGAGTCTGACACCAATGCTTGCACTAAATGTAGTACGCTTGCACAACCTAGTTCTTGAGAATTTTCTAAATCTTCTGTTGATGTATTCATACTCCATAAATGAACTACCCCTTCTAATATATTTTGAGTAGTCAATAAATCTTTCATTAGTTGTCGAAAATCTTGTGCATTAATAGGATTCAGTTGATAATGTTGTTGGTCTATTTGTTTGTAACTATAGCCTGGAGTTACAATCACATAATTCCTATTTTCTTTTTCTAAAACTGTTTTTAATTCTTGGGTTTTCTCATCAGTAAATATTAGCCAATATCCTGGTTGATCTGGTAATATTGAATTTTGATATTTACTTGCTTGCCACTTCAGTTCATAAACCCATTGTTTGACTGATACTTCAGAGTAAGATGACAGTTGATTTAGTATTTCCTGGTTCAACTGATAATTTTTATCTTGTTCTAGATTCTCTTGTTTTTTTGCAGTTAGTAATACATAGCTAGCTAATCCTTTTGTCAGAAGTTTTCCTAACTGATTGTAGGATTGGAAAGCAGATTTGATATTTTCATCGGATTTCTTTTTGTATAGCTGATTGAGATTTTCTTCAAATTCAGGATCGTACAAATAGTTCGCTATTTCCTGACTTATATCTATAGCACTAATAAGTTGTAGATGATTTCCTGAAAGTTGCTCTATCCAATGTTGTTTATTTATAAAGTAAGATGAAGTTTCTTCATGGTCAATATCAAAATCACCATTGGCAATAAAATCAGCCATTACTAATAATCCTTCTTCCTGAAGATGCCTACTTATATTAGAGAATAACAGTGATTTATTTTTAATATGATGAGCAACTTCAAATCCGAATACAAGGTTATAAGTATCAGGAAACTCGTCTTTGGAGCTATCTCGGTTAAAAATTTGTATCTGCTTTTCCAATTGATAGGAATTGACTTTATTTATGGCAAATTTAGCTTGTCCGCTAGAAATTGTATAACCATGTAATTGTAGATGTGGGTAATCTTTGGCTAATGTGATTAAATCAGAACCATATCCACAACCAAAATCTAATACTTTTTTTGTGGATGAAAAATCTACTTTTGAAAAACACAGATTTCGTAACTCTTTCTGTGACTCCAGTAAAGCTATTCGATGTATTGGATTTTGATTAGCTTCAGTAAACCCTTTCAACCAGGAAAAGCCAGAAATTATTTCTGGTAATATACCAAAAGTTAGGAATTGTAGAGAGTTATTTTCTTCCTGTTCTTCTTTACTTAATTTGATTTCACTAACTTCTGTAAAAGAATTATAGTAGTCATGAATTACATTACCTTGAAATCGAAAATCATCTTGGTGACGATTAACTAAAACTTTTAGTATATTGGGCAACAAATTTTGCTCTTCTATGGTTAATTCTTCAGAAAGTTTCAAATCTTGGATTAGTCCTTCTATATCACCTTTATCAAGTAATTTTGTAACTAAACTTAATCTATTATCGTCAGCTTTTTGATATTGATTTTTAGAAGTATCTATCCAATAACTTTCTCTTTGAAATGGATAAGTAGGCAATTCTACTTTCTGACGATCATAATCTTGGTCAAACCCTAACCAATCTATTTTCGCACCCCGTACATACAACTCCCCTAAACTTGATAGCATTTTTTGCCACTCATCTACTCCCGGTCGTAATGATGGCAACCATTCTCCTTCATTCTCTGGCAAACATTGCCTTCCCATGCCTAATAATATTGGTTTCGGTCCGATTTCTAAGAATATTTTACATCCTTCCTGATGAAGGGTTTTAATACTTTGGGCAAATCTTACTGGTTCTCGCACATGACGAACCCAATATTCAGCAATAGTTATTTCCGCACCTACTTTTTCACCAGTCACATTTGATATTATTGGTATTTTAGGTTGATTATAGGTTACTTCTTTAGCTACTGCTGCAAATTCTGACAACATTGGTTCCATCAATGGTGAATGAAAAGCATGAGAGACCTGTAGACGCTTGGTTTTAACCCCCACTCCTTCTAACTTCCGACAAATATTTGCGATCGCTCTACTCTCACCTGAAATTACTATACTTTCAGGTCCATTTATAGCTGCCATTGTTACTTGGGAACTATATTCTCCTATAGCCTCTGTTACTTGAGATTCTGATGCCATGACGGATACCATCTCACCACCTGATGGTAACTTTTGCATCAACTGTCCCCGCATAGCTATTAGTTTGAGACCATCTTCTAGGCTAAATACTCCTGCTAATGTTGCTGCTACATATTCTCCTACACTGTGACCCATCACTACATTGGGTTTGATTCCCCATGATTCCCATAATTTAGCTAGGGCGTATTCTATAGCAAACAAAGCAGGTTGGGTAAAAGCTGTTTGGTCTAATAAAGAAGAACTAGACTCTTGTGCATCTTTAGGGTAGATGATTTCTAATAGAGGTACTTCCAGATAAGGTTGTAGAATTTCATCACATTCCTCTAAAACTTGACGGAAAGTTGGTGCAAGTTCATAAAGTTGTCTTCCCATATTCACATACTGGGAACCTTGACCTGTAAAGAGGAAAGCTAATTTGGGAAAACTACTCTCACTCGATAGTTTTCCTGAAAATAACCCAAATATTTCCTGCCCAGCTTTGTGTTCCAGAAGTTTTTTCGTTAATTCTTGTAGGTTAGTAGCAATGATCCCTAGTCGATGGTTAAACTGAGCCCGTCCAGTGTTAGCCGTATAACATACATCTGCCAGTTCTAATTCGGGATTAGTTTCCAGATAATTTTGATAATGACTGACTAACTCATTCAGAGCTTTTTCTGTTTTCGCTGACAGAGTTAACAAATGAGGCTGCTCATGGTGTTGACTTTTAACTTGACTTGGTACTTCTTCAACAATAACGTGAGCATTTGTTCCACTGAAACCAAAAGAACTTACCCCAGCCACACGAGTCTCCGAATCATCGTATTTTTCCCATGTCTTACCCTCCATCGGAATCATACCAGGAATCCCTGCTAAACTCATATAAGGATTCAGCTCTTTCAAATGTAAATGAGGTGGTATATATTTATTTTGCAGCGACAACACCACTTTGATTAACCCGGCAATACCTGCAGCCGCTTCAGTATGACCAATATTTGTCTTCACTGAACCGATCGTTAAAGGGCGTTCCGAACCACGATTTTCTCCATACACCGCTTCCAGAGCCTTAATTTCTACTGGATCTCCCAAAGAAGTCCCCGTACCATGGGCTTCTACATAAGACACCCGATTCGCAGACATTCCTCCTACAGACAAGGCTTTCTGAATCACCGCTTCTTGAGCAGATTGATTTGGTGCAGTCAACCCATTACTCCCACCATCCTGATTTATTGCTGTACCCCGCACCACTGCTAAAATCCTATCTCGATCTGCTATTGCCTGTTTCAATGACTTGAGAACTACAACTCCACACCCTTCACTCCGTACATAACCATTTGCAGAAGCATCAAAAGTCTGACAACGTCCATCTGGTGATAACATCCCTGCTTGAGAAAAACTAACACTCAACTCAGGAGACAACAATAAATTCACCCCTGAGGCCAAAGCCAATTCACATTCACCATTCCGTATACTTTGACAAGCTAAATGAACAGCACTTAGAGATGATGAACAAGCAGTATCTACAGTTATTGCTGGACCATTCAATTTCAAAAAGTAGGATAATCTTCCCGCACCGATAGCACTAGAACTACCTGTGGCAAAATAGAGGTTTAAATCTTGCTCCTGAGAATGTTTGTACTGTAGCTGTTCATAATCATGAAAAGCAATACCTACAAATACTCCTGTTTCTGTTTCCGAAAGGGATTCTGGATTAATCCCAGCATTTTCTAGTGCCTTCCAGTTTTCTTCTAGTAATATACGTTGTTGTGGATCTATGTGTATAGCTTCACGGGGCGAAATATGGAAAAAATCTGCATCAAATTTGTCAACTTCAGAAATAAAACCACCATAACGACTAGATAGTTTGCCTGGTTGATTTTTATCAGGATTGTAATAGTTTTCAATATCCCAACGATTCAGAGGTACTTCCGTAATTGCATCAATGCCATTACACAGCAGTGACCAATACTTTTGGGGGCTATCAGCATCTCCAGGAAACCGACAAGCCGTTCCTATAATTGCTATCCCATTTTCTAATTGAGCTGCCGAAAAACCTGAATCAGTTTTTTCAGCTTTTGGCTCTAGTTCTGCGATTTTTGACAAGAACTCAGAAATCTTCTTTTGTTTAGCTGGTGTTTCTCCTTTAAAATAACTAGCGATCGCCTTTGAAGTTCCATACTTAAAGAAGAAATTCGGCTCTATTTTTACTCCCAGCTTTTTCTCTAATAAATATTTAAGTTCCAACAGTTCCAAGGATTCAATTCCCATCTCCATCAGTGGACGTTCATAATCAAAAGAGTGTTTTTTATTCATCACTCCCCGAACACAACCAACTACAACTTCATCTACATCCTCTTCTTTTTCTACTTTTACCCACCGATTTTTTTCAGTTCCTACACCATCAAAACGTTGACGATTATGAATATCGTATTCTATTATAACACCACAACCTTTATTTTCTATATCTTTGGGTCGATAACCACTAAGAACTTTTTGAATTTTTGCCCCATGAATCTGATGAAAGCGCAAAATCTGGTCTACCAGTAACCCTGACTCATTTTTTTTGTGGATATATTCTGTCATTGGCATGGGGGAATAGTCTTGATAATTGCGACAACGAGTTACTCCCACAACCTTTTCTACACCACCCATCACGGCACAATACTGCAGCATCCATTCCAGTAGTCTATCCCCCAAACCTTGGTTTTGCAACTCTGGCAAAATATTCGTAGCTAGTAATTGGATCGCTACTCCTGATTCAGTATGTAATGATGGGACTTCTACAAAAGTTCTCTTCTCCAAAACTTCAATATTCTCAATCCTTTGGGAATAGATAGCTCCAACAATTTTTTCCTCAAGTTCTAAAACAAACTGCCCTTGTGGAAAATTCACAATCCGCCTCTGGATTTCTTCTTTGTCAACCCGAAGATTTTTTGACCAACATAATGCCTCTAGTGCTATTAAATCTGGTAAATCCTTAATTATAGGATGGCGCAACTTGTAAGGCTTTTTATCAAAACAATTTAAGGTGATACGACTAAATGGAAAATTCTGAGGATATCGTTTTGAGAACTCCCACCTTGGAAACAAACCTACTTCAGCAGCACAACTGAGAAACACATCAGCTTCCATCAGATATTGACTTGAGAAGGCTTGTAAGGCATCAAAATGCAGGCTATTACTACTGTCTAAAAATCTGTTGACTACTTCTGGTTCTAAACAATGAACTTCCAGAATCATCATCCCATGTTTAGTAACCACAGAAGACCATCTTTCCAAATGTTCTACCAAGCTTTGTACCATAATCTGTGCCGGAATCAAACCTCCGTCTGAATCTACATAAACCCCTTGGTAACAAAGTTGGCTCCGCCTTTTTGCTGCTTCTAAATTTTGGGGAGGGATAAATGGACGATCGTGGTCCAAAAAGGAGCGAATGTGGAGAATTTTTTCTGGATCATCAATTCCCTGAGTTCTTAAGTCGGATATCATTTTTTGTGGGTTTCCAATATCCCCCTTCATTAGCAAGTTAGGAATACCTGCTAAAGTTAATGCAGATTCTTGCAACGATGCTTCGTTATAATCTACTCCTATCATCTGCACTGGATATTTGTCTAGCACTTTTCCCCTAGCAGATTTTGTACTAATTACTTGATAAACCCGTTTGAGAAGTGTACCATCGCCACAACCCATGTCTACAACATAGTTTGGTTGTTCAGTATAGGGTAACTGATTAAAAATAGTTAGAATTAATTCGTCTACATCAGCAAAAAACTTCTGGTGTTGAAAACCACTACTCATCACATTTAATTTTCGATCAATGTGACTTTCGCTTCCCTGTCCATCCCTACAAAATACAGTTTGACAATCTCTAAATAATACATCTGAAATCTGCAACAACATAGGAGTATAGGAAGCAGTAACTCCAGTAATTAGTATTCTCTCTACTATAAATTTACCGAGATTAGTTAAGCATAAATTATTTTCATAATCAGTTAATATTTTACTTTTTATTTTGACAATCCTAGAA
>NZ_JAAHIG010000329.1:0-9860 GCF_010692305.1 Moorena sp. SIO4G3
TTCACTGGAGCAAGCCGAAAGGCAAGCCGGAAGGTTGAGGATACCTAGGAGCCGTATGCGGTGAAAGTCGCACGTACGGTTCTGAAGCGGAGGTGCCCCGGATAATACCGGGCATCGACCGTACCTAGGGAATCGGGAGTCGGGAGTCGGGAATCGGGAGCAGGAAAGGTGGAGAGGTGGGGAGTAGCGATCGCAAAAATTCCCACACTTCCCCCTCTTCCCACACTTCCCACACTTCCCACACTTCCCCCTCTTCCCACACTTCCCCCTCTCCCCACCCTTCCCTCTCCCCAAACCTCCCTACTCCCTACTCCCTACTCCCTACTCCCTATTTCTAGAGAGCCGAAACTCGTCGCAGCAAATCACTTGTGCATGAATAGTAGTTCCAAATCGCCCTGTAAAAATTGTTATACATTTCAATAAACAGGTAAATTTGATCCCCTAACCGTTGCCGAGTTTGTTGATCAACGTGGGCAATGTCTTGAAAGATGCGATGAATTAAGTTTTCTGATTCTCCGGTCAGATTTCTGTTGACCAATTCTCGAATTGGGTCGATAAACCCAGACTCAACATTAACCCGCTCACAAGCAGCAAGGTAGGATGCTAAATGATGGTATGCTTGACGTTTTAACACCCCTAAGGTACTCAATAAAACCAGTGGCTCGGAGTTTGCCCAATAGGCCAACGCATTCCCAATTGCCACAGTTTCCGGTAGTGCGATCGCATCCTTTAAATCCTGATCGCTAATACCAATACCGTTCAACGCCTTCAGCCAAAGCTGATCTTGCCCATATTCTTGACTATAGAGTTGGTTAATCAATTGTTGAACCTTTCTATAATTTTGGCATCCCAGCACTGGGAAGTCCCAATTCCACCGATGGCAAGACAAATGGTAATGCTCTATCCCAAAGCCATACAAAACAGTGATCGGTAGCTCAGAGCCGTAGGGTGCGTTAGGGACGGGCTCGCCGTGATTTTCACAGTCGCCAGTGTTAGGTTGCTGCCCGATTGTAACGGGCAAGATGCCCGTTCCACCCACCGGGTCAGAGGTTATTGGTTTCCAAAACAGGTTTCCTTCAACAGTAGTTTCGAGTAATTTATTGGTAAAATCCTCCAATTCCAGCAGAGTATCGATACCAGAATGAACTTTAAACGGAGTAGCATCATCCAGTAACGCCTGCTCTTCCAAGCCTTGCAAAATTGATTGAATCACCTCCGGGTTATCAGGAGCAAAAAGCTCTTGAAGCTCCTCAATACTCCTAGTTCCATCCATCATTACAAACAGTGTTTGTAACGTTTCTGCTGACAAACCGCTAGTCTCGAAACCAAAATATTGACCATCCCGATAAAAAACAATCTGATCGCGATATATATTAACGTTAGAGGCTAATTTCGGGTAGTTTATTGTAATCTTTTTCTTATATTTCCCATCAAATAATGGCTGGGATTGGTCTATAATTGAGTTTAAATTTACGCTTTCCACAGGTTTTTCGTTACTCTCAGTAATTGTATATAAGCGGATTCATTGGATTTATGAGGTACGCTTCTAAACCTCAAAGTCCCCCTTGATAAGGGGGATTTAGGGGGATCGGTTTGTAGCTCATGGGATAGAGAATTGCTATATAGCAGTTTTTAATTCGATGAAGGACTTTCGTCCTGGGTTTATGGAGCAATTTTATGGATCCATAAACCCTTGGCTTTCTACTAAGAGGCGGTTTTAAAAGTATTAGATGCTACTAAACTATCCTCTAACAAAAGAAGCCAAGGTATTTCCTCAATCGAGATTAGAAGACTCGATTAGAGGGGTATAGCGCAAAAAGGAGGGTGTCCAGGGAAACATTTTGGAAAGGGATAACAGCGGTGGATCGGACCAGGTAGGGGAAAACGCTTCATAGGCTCGGGAAGAGGCTTGGGCTCAGGCTTTTCCTCAGGCATGGGTTGATGGGTATCAATCCTTATATCTTCGATTGCTGTGATTTCTACGGTGTTTTTCATTTCAATGGGATGTGGGAATATAGAACCCCCTTGGAATGAGGACAACTCCTCAGTGTTGATTTCCTGGAGATTTTCCAGGTTCTCAATTTTCATTGATTTTGTCTCCTTCTTTAGATAGTCTAAGAATAGATGAGATTTCAAGATTTATCATCTTGTTATGCTATGCCTAGTTTATGCGATTGGTTTAGATTGTTGTCGCCAACTTGGCTTTTTTTTATAAGAATAGTCGCTTTTTGCTAAGACCAATTAATTACAATTCTTAACAATATCAGCGACTATAGAACGGAATATAGTATATTGTTAAATTTTATGGATCCATAAACCCTTGGCTTTCTACTAAGAGGCGGTTTTAAAAGTATTGGATGCTACTCCACCATCCTCTAACAACAGAAGCCAAGGTATCTCCTCAATCGAGATTAGAAGACTTGATTAGAGGACTGCATAGCAATAGGGGTGTACAGGGCCACATTTTGGTGGCAAGGGATAATAACAGGGGTTGGGACGAGGTAGGGGAATAGGCTTGGCAATAATAGGAGGGTTGGGCTCAGGCATAGGCTCAGGCATAGGCCGATGGATATCAATCTTTATATCTTCGAAGTCTATCATGTCCCTGATGTCCACCGGATGTGCGATCATCCGACCCCCTTGGAGTGAGGAAAACTCCTCAGTGTTTATTTCCTGAAGATTTTCCAGGTTCTCAATTTTCATTGATTTTTTCTCCTTCTTGAGATAGTTGAATAATAGATGAGGTTTTAAGCTTTCTCATCTTGGTATGCTATGCCTAGTTTATGCGATTGGCTTGGATTGTTGTCGCCAACTTGGCTTTTTTATTAACACAAAAGTCGCTTTCTGCTTAAGGAACTTAATTGAAATATTTAATACTATCAGCGAAGTAGTTAGTCTATAAAATTACTCCAACGGGCGACAAGCATCGAAAACTACTTACCAACTCTAAGGTTAAGGTCACTACGCTCCAAAACTATAGCTAGACAGTGATGAGCCTAGTTTCAATTACTAATAACTCAATCCCTGATTATTCCGTACAAAGTGAATTGTCTGAATCTAGACTAGATCAGAGTTATAGCTGAATTGTTACCTCAAGAGATAAAATTACAGAATCGAGACCACATAACAGTCGCTAATATGAGATGATTGAGAGTTACGTAACGGAATTTCCTTTTCCCCTTTATTAGTGAATAACTTGGTAGAGAATTCTCGAAGTTCTGGTGTATTGAAGTCATCAAGGCTAACAGGAACTATCCCACATATGACATCTCCATGACGAATACGAGGCTCTGGCTTATCTTTGAATTCTGTTCGATACTTGCCAAAAAACGCATACTGGCCACCTTCAACAGAAGATAAGTTCTCTATTGTTATCTCCTGGAGATTTTCCAGGTTCTCAATTTTCATTAATTTTTTCTCCTTCTTGAGATAGTCTAAGAATAGATGATATTTCAATCTATATCATCTTGGTATGCCAGGCTTATGCTAGAACATTAGCTTTTATAATTGTTGCCATATTGGCTTTTTAACTACCACTTTTGACTAACAACTTTCACCTAAACTAGCAATTATCATACTTATCACATACACAGGATTTTTTTCACTCTTCCCTATTCCCCTCCTGGGAGGGGTTAGGGGTGGGTTCCTGCTCCCTGCTCCCTGCTCCCTGCTCCCTGCTCCCTGCTCCCTGCTCCCTAAAAACCCAGAACTTTGTACCTCACTAAATTGATAACTGCTATTAAAAAAAAATTGGCGTTGCTGATTATGGGTATGGTTCCGCCCCCCTAGCCCCCCAATTCTGGGGGGAAAAAAACTCTTAAAGTCCCCCGCCCCCCTAACCCCCCAACTTTGGGGGGAATTAGCGGATGCTTCGCTTTTTGACAGATGGGGACCAACGGGGGCTTTAATAAAACCAGATAATCGCGCATTCATTCCTTAATTCAGCAACGCCAAAAAAATCGCTCCCTGCTAAGGCCAAATTAATGGAAATCCTTAACAACAGAAGCGAATTAGTTACTATGTGAAAATCCCTGTATTGGGTGACAAGCACCGAAAACTGATCATTACCAACTCTAAGGTTAAGGTCACTATGGTCAAAAACTATACTTATATAGTATACTTATATAGTCATGCTCATAGGTTCAATTACTGATAACTTAATCCCTGATTATTCCGTCTAAGTGCTCGGAAAATCTAGTTGATAAGTTCAGTAAATGAATTCGCCAAATCCAGACTAGATATGGATTACAGCTGACCTTTTACCCCAAGATAAAAAATTAAAGAATAACAGGACAAATCTTTAACGCACTGATCGAAATTGCCTTGATATCTTTCTCAGGTAAAGGTCTGGGATAACCGGGATAACATGGTGGAGGTGGTGGTGGACAATAGGGATAAATCGGAGGTTTGTAATCTGGATTAATACGAATATCGCCTATATTTATTTGATCTGCGATCGGTTTATGGGCGATCGCTATCATTCCACCTTCTACAGAAGATAATTTGTCTATATTTATCTCCTGGAGATTTTCTAAGTCTCCAATTTGCATGGAAAATTCTCCTTCTTCAGCTCAACAATTGTTGATGTTGATGTTGATGTTGATGTTGATGTTGATGTCTGGGTGAAACATGTAATTGCTTCATTTGATTATTATTGTCCGATGTTATCTTCTCTATGTCTTGCCAATTTGGCTCGAATAGGTTAAACATTTTAGGGAACAGGGAGTCGGGAGTCGGGAGTCGGGAGTCGGGAATCGGGAATCGGGAATCGGGAACAGGGAACAGGGAATAGGAGTTGCTATACCCTAGGTGGTTTGTGTTGGGTCTAGCTGATGCGATCGCATACACCCACATCACACCCCTTTGAGACGATCCGACTGGTGACTGCTGGTGGCGAAAGCACCATCACATAAGGGTTTCAGCCCTGCCACAAAAACAATCCTCTTGATCCATTACACTCAAGTGCCACAGTTGCAATTATTGGGATGCGATCGCATTGGGATATCGATCGATGAGAGCGAACAGCTTTATCCAGAGCAAACGACCACTGCTTTTGTCACCTATCATCCTGTCGCTAGATATTTTAGTGCTTAGATCGATCGGCAATGGGGTCGCGTTGATATCCAGGCGACCTCTAATTTTTCTTGATAATTGCTAGGCATCGGCATAGCTCCTTTAGCCTAAATTTCAACTGGATTGGCTTTCATGCATAGAGGTCTCTAATGAGTGAAACAAACGATGGATCGAATTGGCATCAAGATTTTATTGCCAGTAATTTGTTGGTCATTGGCTATAATGCTTGGGCTGGTCATCTCACTCAGTTGCGCGGTGCGATAGTTTGTAGCACAAATTCTCCAACATTGGGGGTTGGCGGAGAATCATTCAAAACCCATTTTGTCGGACGTTCTCGCCTTGGGCCGTTCCTGAATGCCTGGTTAGCGGCTCCTGACACTGCAATGCGGGCCCCATCACTTTATGATTGCTCACATCAAGGAAGTTGTCGATAATTATTCTCCAACCACAGAGGTTGTATTGTTGCTGGAGTCTTTCGATCAAGTGACGTTCTTTTACTTGAAAAACCTACCCATCACACCACCTCAATGCTACGAGCAAGTCCGTAAGACTTGGGATGAATTCCAGCCAGGCGTTAGTGCTGGGCAAGATGAACAACTTCCAAGGGTAATTAACAGCTTGAGATAATCATAGATTATCTATTTTATATCAGGACTTACGCAAAGGTAATATCTGTAGAGTTAAAAACTCTAAAGCTATAGTTTTTAACTCTATATATACAGAGATACTATTTCAGATTATTTTAACATTTAATATCAATTGTAAATTTTTTATAGAACCCATTTGGGTTCTATAAAATTACCTGGAGACATAGGGAGATGGGGAGATGGGGAGATGGGGCTATTTTTAGACTTTTTTCCCTATTCTATTTCTCTTTCCTCCTGACTTCTGACTCCTGACTTCTGACTCCTGCTTCCTAAACCTCACTTTTGTAAAGATACCAAATGGGTTCTATAGTAGCAGTGTTATGCGCAAACAAAACACTGCGTGATATGTTTGCGGAGCATTCCGTCAGGAAAAATTAAACGTAACGCACCGCAATCCAAATAACAATCAACTCAAAACTCCCGTAAAAAACGGACGAAATAACTCACAACACAGACTCGCCCGATCGCCTTCCAAATGAACCAACCCCATCTTTTGTAACTGATAACCAAGGGATAGTTTTATTTCTATTGGTTTGGAGTTATTGACAATTTCAGTAAAAATAGGCAATAATTCATCGTAGAGTTGCAGGTTCCACCATTGTTGTTGTAAATGTTCCGCATAAAGAGCAGTTGCACTCTCAGAATTTTCTAAAAGTTCTTCCAGGGTTATAGTCTGTTGCTGCAGGTAATAAAACGCCAACTGCAACCGATAGGGATGTCCGCTCAGAAGAGTAATTAGTTGCTGGATTTGTTGTTCGGTTATATCTTTTTTGTACCGCTTCGCTAAATCCTGCACTTGAACCTGTGTAAACTCTGGTAAATTGATGACTAACCCAGTATTCAAGAGGGAAGGATTAATTGAGGGAGGCATCATAATTTCAGTAGAATGAGCTATCACCAGGCGCAGTTTGTACCAAGGATTGCTCTGTGCTATCCCTACTTGAGCTTGCTCAGACCATGTTCGCAGAAGTTGGAGAAATTCACGAGCAATATCTGGGTAGGCAAAAAGCAGATCGAGTTCATCGATAGCGATTACGAGAGGGCGATTGAGGTCAGCTAAGATAAGATCGTTGAAATAGTCGGTGGCGGTTGATTTGCTACCCAAGGAATTCTGCCAAAAATCGGCTATCCGCTCATGGATAATTGTAGGCGATGGTGCATTGGAAAATTCTAATTCCTTGCTGACTCTAGCACAGAACCATTGTAGGAAGCGTTCTAAATTCTGTAAAATCTCAGCCTCAGCAAGTTGCAAGCTCAGAGAAACAGTTTGATACCCCAGGGATTTAGCGTAAGCAATGATGCGACCGATCAGGGATGTTTTGCCCATTTGCTTGAGAGCGCGGATGTTCAACAGTATACCCGGTTCTTGGATGCTTTCGTAACAAAGGGATTCAATGATGGGACGGTTAATGTAAAAGATAGAATCTAGGGGTAGTTGTCCTCCTGGTACTTTTTGCCGACGAGGTTGCAAATTATTCTGTGGTTGAACCATTTTTTTAATTTGGGGGGTATTGTGGCGATCGCCTAGCATATCGAAATGAGAATTGGATGCAGGTTCAAGGAGGGAAAAGGTTTCGACAGTTGGTATAGGGTTAATTTTGGCTAGATTATCTTGATTAGATTGTGGGTAGAGATAGTCGTCCTTTGTCAAGGTTAGATTAAAAGCATGGAAGCAGCACTTCAAAGTCCGTTTATCAACTCCTGACGAGCAGGTAAAAACTTTGCTGAGGGTATTGGGAGTTAAACCAGTTTCTTCACTGATAGATTCGAGGGTATAGCGCTTGGAGTGTTGCTCAATCTCTGCCTTAGCTTTTGCCTGATTGAGTTTCCTTAAGCCCTGAATACTTAAGATTACACCTCGCCGACGTGCATGGTTGCTCATTATTGTGAGATTTTTCTATTCAAAATTAGACATTAAAATAGACATCTCAATAACAGTTTTTAAAACCATTAATATGCCAGATACTCTGCTTTTTTAGAGATATCTAATAGAAATAAGCAACAGGTCAAGATGCTTACATTATCATGCACCGTCGCCAAAATGATTGTAATGAACTACTAAATTAAATGGAAGGTACAGTGCTTAACTTTGTAAGTTTGGAGAAATTCCCAAGTTAAGAAAATTGTGTAGGGGATGGTGGAGATGTTCTTAACTTTTGGAGAGCTGAAATTTAGATTGGGAATAGCTTTAGGGATTTACTGGTGCTAAGTGCTTATCTTTTTTATTAAAATTACAAACTTTGGTTGTGCTGACAAAAGAAAACCTATACCTTGTACTCATAGCTAAATACAAAAGCTAAACAAAACAGACAAAAGAGGTTATGAAACAAAGAGGTTATGAAACAAAGAGGATAGAGATAAAGTTTGGTGACTAATATTGCAACATCAACCGAACTCAGTTCACTAATGAATAAATCTCTTGGTGATTCTGAGGTATGCATTGCCATCCTTGATGGACCAGTTGACCAGTCCCATCCATGCTTTGATGGAGCCAACCTTTCTCGCTTGCCGACATTGGTATCAGATGTTGCTAGCAGTGCTATGATGTCAGGTCATGGAACACATATTGCCAGTATCATCTTTGGTCAAAAAGACAGCTCTGTTAGTGGGATTGCTCCTCAATGCCGTGGGCTAATTGTTCCCGTGTTCTCAGATGGTAAAAGGGGAAAGCTTTCGCAGATAGATCTTGCACGAGCGATTAACCAAGCAGTTGAGGCAGGAGCTAATGTGATTAACATTAGTGGCGGTCAACTGAGTCAATCAGGAGATGCAGACCCAATCTTAGCTGATGCAGTCCGGTTTTGTAATAATGAGGGCGTTCTAATTGTTGCTGCTGCGGGAAACGATGCTTGTGAGTGTCTTCATGTTCCTGCTGCTTTACCCTCAGTGTTAGCTGTCGGTGCTATGAATGCCCAAGGATTGCCTGCCGATTATAGTAACTGGGGCAAGATTTATCAATATCAAGGCATTCTCGCCCCTGGAGAAAACATTTTAGGTGCAGAACCCGGTGGTGGAGTTGTGCTAAGAAGTGGCACCAGTTTTGCAACACCTATTGTATCTGGTGTTGTTGCCCTACTACTTAGTATTCAACTGGCGCAGGGAGAAAAGCCAAATCCCCATGCTGTCCGTGAGGCAATCCTGAAGACTGCACTACCTTGCAATCCAGAAATAGTCGAAGATTGCCGTCGTTTTTTGGCTGGAACTCTTAACATTTCTGGGGCTTATACCCTAATTACAAAAGGAGGATTAGCAGAAGTGTCAGATCCCAAATCAGAAGAGGTAGTCGTCCAACCGAGTCAGGTTGAAGACCTTACACCAGAAGACACTAGCTCAATAAACGAGATACAACAACTTGAACCGAGTGATGCTATTGCTCCGAGTTCAGAACAAGTCAGTTTCCAGTCCCCAGAAATTGGCATCCAGGCTGCAGAAGCAACCAACTCAGAATCGTCTATGACAACAAATATTCAGCATTCGGAAAATCCAATGAGTGTCACATCTAACAACGTAGCAACTTTATCTAGTGTCGCCCCTTCTGGTGACTGTGGATGCAACGAAGATATAGTAGCGTCCTCTATCACCCCAAGTAACGCACCAATGTCCTTAGTTTATGCCCTGGGAATTCTTGGTTATGACTTTGGAACAGAGGCTCGCCGAGATAGTTTTAAACAGCTTATGCCTCTGGTTTCGTCAGATAACGGTCTACCTACTGATAAGGACAAAGACTCAGACGACGCTATCAAAGTTCCTGCTAATCCCTATGATGCCAGACAGATGGCAAGATATCTAGAAAAGAATATTTCGGAGGCGGCATCACTGATTTGGACGCTAAATTTGGAACTAACACCTATTTATGCCATTAAGCCACAAGCTCCTTTCGCTTTAGAGGTCTATACATATTTTCAAGAGTTTCTAGCTGGGCAAGTTCTGGATACAGAAAATGAAGCCTATATTGAAAGGGTTTCCATCCCAGCAGTTTTGACAGGTGAAACTGTCACCCTATTTTCTGGTCAGGTTGTTCCTGTTATTGCACCGTTAAATACTCGTGGGATGTACGGTTGGAAGGTTAACGCAGTGCTCGATCAGGTAATCGCAGCGATCCAAGAGCACCAACAGCAGCAAGATCAGAAAGATCAGAAA
>NZ_JAAHIG010000033.1:0-68765 GCF_010692305.1 Moorena sp. SIO4G3
AGTACTCTCAGCCAGTACAGCTGAAAAAGATAAGACTCAGAAGAAGCTGATTGATCACCAGTTGCCAGTGCTAGAGTGCTTTTGAAGGTTGTTAGGTTGTTCGCGTAGCGTGGCCTTTTGGCCAAGGTTAGTAGACTGTTCGCGTAGCGTGGCCAAACGCGCCCCGCGTGGCCAATAGGCCAAGGCCAAGGTTGGCAGGTGGCAGGTTAGTAGGTTAAAGGTTAGTAGGTTAAAGGTTGGCAGGTGGCAGCTGGGCAGGTTGAAGGTTGCACCGAAAAGTAGGCTAGAAAAGAAAAAGATTCGCGATCTGCACCCTTATGCGATCGCTAGTTTGGCAAGCATATAGATTCAGGATAAATACTGTGGTTTTTAAGATTGCTTTATTAGGATTAGGGACCGTTGGTACAGGAACAGCAAAGATTTTACTCGACACAGCTGGACGTAACCCACTACTGCAAGGGATAGAAATTGCCAAGGTAGGAGTGCGATCGCTTGATAAGCCCAGAGAAGTGCAACTACCACTGGAGTTGATGACAACCGACCTAGAAGAAATTGTCACCAACCCAGAGATAGATATTGTAGTAGAGCTACTGGGAGGATTAGAACCAGCGCGATCGCTTATGCTCAAGGCGATTGCCGAAGGTAAACATATTGTCACTGCCAATAAAGCCGTTATTTCCCGCTATGGGGATGAAATTTTTGCGGCGGCGGAAGAGGCTGGAGTCTACGTCATGTTAGAAGCAGCAGTTGGGGGGGGTATCCCAGTAATTCAACCCCTAAAACAGGCATTGGGAGTGAACCGTATTCACAGTATTACTGGGATTGTTAACGGTACTACCAATTACATCCTGACCCGGATGCAACGGGAAGGGGGAGAATTTGGCGATATTCTGGCTGATGCCCAAAGCTTGGGATATGCTGAGGCTGACCCCACTGCTGATGTGGATGGATTAGATGCCGCTGACAAGATTGCCATTTTAGCTTCTATTGCTTTTGCAGGACGGATTAAGTTATCTGATGTCCACTGTGAAGGGATTCGTCAGGTCAGTGCAGCAGATATTGGTTATGCTGAGAAACTCGGGTTTGTAATTAAACTCTTAGCTGTAGCCAAGCGAGACCCCATGGCAACTGGGGATAACCCAAAGTCTGAAACTATTCAGCTGAGGGTACATCCTACCCTTGTTGCCAAAACTCACCCCCTTGCCAGTATCAATGATGTTTACAACGGGATTTTGGTAGAAGGCGAACCCATTGGACAAGTGATTTTCTCTGGTCCTGGTGCAGGTTCTGGTCCGACAGCCAGTGCGGTGGTGTCGGATATCTTGAACATTGCTGCTGTTCTCAAAACCAATCGGGAAGCCAAGCAACTACATCCTCTACTTAGTTGTGCTCATCAGCACTATTGTACTGTTGCTCCTATTTCAGACCTGGTCACCCGCTTTTATGCACGGTTCCTTAGTCAAGACCATCCTGGTGTAATTGGGCATTTAGGCACCACTTTTGGCAAACATCATGTCAGTTTAGAATCTGTGGTGCAAATTGGTTTCCAAGGAAACTTAGCAGAAATTGTGGTCGTCACTCATGATGTGCGTGAAGGGAACTTCCGACAGGCTCTAGATGAAATTCAGACTCTAGAGGCAGTCGATAGTATTCCTAGTATTTTAAGAGTGCTCTAAAGGTTGAATAGTTGAAGGCTTGTAGCAGTTAACAAAAATATCCTTATACCTTCCACAATCTACCAGAATGTGTGTTAGATTAAAAACATGGCACTCATTCCACTCCGTAAGGCGGTCGAACTTACGGGACTCTCCAAAAACACCCTAAGGAAATATGCGGACGATGGGACGATCAAATGCGAAAAAACGCCGGGAGGAACAAGATTGTTCGATGTCGAAAGCTTGCTCACTTTCGGAAGAAGTTCAGCTAGCACTCGATCGGGTCAGTCTACGATTTGTTACTGCCGAGTCAGCTCCACCAAACAAAGAGACGACCTTGCTCGCCAAGTCGCCTATATGCACTCCCTGTTTCCGCAAGCCGAAATCATCTTTGACATCGGCTCAGGACTCAACTACAAAAGAAAAGGGCTTAGAGCCATATTGGAACGAGTTGTGCGCTCAGATCAGCTCACAATTGTTGTTGCCTGTAGAGACAGACTTACCCGATTCGGGTTTGAACTCATTGAGTACTTGGTCGGCATCAACGGTGGAAAAATCCTGGTTCTCGATCAACCTGAAAATTGTCCAGAATCAGAACTTACCGCAGATCTTCTCTCCATCATTAACGTCTTCTCCTGTCGGGTTCACGGACTCAGAAAATACGGTAAAAAAATCAAAGAAGATTCATCTGTTCCTAAACCCTGATCAGCGTACGCTAATCCGTAAGTGGTTTGGAGTGTCCCGGTATGTGTTCAACAAAACTATCAAAATACTTCAAGATGGCGAGGTTAAAGCTAATTGGAAAGCTATTAAAACCGACATCTTGAACAGTCTCCCCGAGTGGTGCAAGGAAGTCCCTTATCAGATTAAATCGATAGCGATAAAGGATGCTTGTACCTCTGTTCGGGAGGCAAAGAAAAAGTATAAAAAATCCTATAAGATTCAAAGGGTAAAGTTTAGATCTCGTAAAAAACCAATCCAGTCTTGTTATATCCCAAAATCAGCAGTTTCCGAAGCAGGAATATATTACACAAAACTGGGGGAGTTAGGTTTTGCCGAAAACCTTCCAAAGAATATCTGCGATAGCCGACTAATTAGTAATAACGGGGACTACTATCTGGTTGTCCCCTATAAAGAGACTACCAAGAAAGCCGAGAACCAAGGTAGAGTAGTTGCTTTAGACCCTGGGGTTAGAACTTTTATCACTTTCTTTAGCGAGACATCTGTAGGGAAGATGGGGAACGGAGACTTTTCTCGCATTCAACGCCTGTGCCAACACCTAGATAATTTGCTGTCTAAAATAAGCTTCGCTTGTGGTGGACAAAAACGCAGGATGAGGAAAGCTGCTCGTCGGATGACAATCAAAATTCAGAATCTAGTAAACGAACTTCATCGTAAGACTGCTAGGCTCTTAGTTGACAACTTCGACGTCATACTACTTCCTACCTTCGAGAGTTCTCAGATTTCAAAGAAAGGAAGCAGAAAAATCAGATCTAAGACTGTCCGAAATCTGCTGAATTTTGCTCACTATCGTTTCAAGGAATTCTTAAAGCATAAAGCTCAGGAGACTGGAAAGGTAGTAGTGGATGTCTGTGAAGCTTACACTAGCAAGACTGTTAGTTGGACAGGCGAATTGATCAAGATTGGCGGAAGTCGCATTATTAGATCAAAAGTTGATGGTCGGTCTATGGATCGAGACATTAACGGCGCTCGTGGGATATTCCTGAGGGCTTTGGTAGATACACCCTGGCTGAGAAATCAGCTTGCATTGGCGAGCCAAAATTGACTTTCTGGGAGATTCTGGTAGCTAAAAAGTATCGGTTTAATAGTTGAAGGTTTACTCTTTTAGAGGGTTGAGGGAAGTCCTTGGCCAAAAGGCCACGCTACGCGAACGGGGAAAGTTCAAACCATAGTAGCCATTCCCGAAGGTTAGGTTGTTTGCTTGAAGTCTAAAATTTGAAACCGTTTACCTCTGGCCTAGTCTTGACCTATGACTCAATCGTTAACAATGAATGTAGTGCGCTGGCTCCCAATTGTTTCTACAATTTTTTTGCTAGTGACCCCAACTGTTGCTACTTCAAACTTGGGAACAACGGATTCCTATTCTGGTTCTTTATCTGTAGATGATAGTTGGCGATGGACTTCGTCCCGCTTTCAGCGAACGCAAAGCCAGTTAAATTTCACAAATTCCACACTTCAACCAGCCAACCTGCAACCTTGGCCAAAAGGCCACGCTACGCGAACAACCCTGACAGTACAAACAGTACAACAGCCACAAAACACAGTAACTCAAAACACAACTATAGAGGATATCTGTCCACCGCCAGTGCTCTCCCGCTTAACTCGCCACCAAGTGGCTGCAGGTGAAACTGTCGAGAGTATTGCCAACCAATATAACCTTGAGAAGGCTACACTACTTAGATTTAATAGAGCCTTAAACCGACAGTCAATGCCAGTGGGGCAAGAGATTCTGATTCCCCCATTCAACGGTATCTTGGTGAATGTGCCATTGAATGCCACTTGGCAAGACTTAGCAGACGCCTACGGTGTCCGTGCTGCCGTTTTATTTGAGTTAAATGGTTGTAAAAAACCCTCTAAGCAAGCCTTTATCCCAGGGTTGAATTCCCTTGGCATAGGTATTCCCACAGCAACGAGGGAAACTCCGACTGTAGATAGCTACACTGGATTGACTAATTATCCCTTACCAACTTTGGCACGGATAGGACTGGATTACGGCTGGCGGCAAGATACTGGTGAGGATGAAAAGAAGTTTCACGCTGGTGTGGATTTAGTGGCACAGGAAGGTACTCAGGTTTTTGCCAGTGATAGCGGTATCGTTGCCTATGCTGGACCACAAGACACTTATGGTAATTTGGTCGTGATTAATCATGAGGGAGGACGCCAAACCCGCTATGCTCACTTAAACCGTACTACTGTCAGTCCAGGTCAGCAGATTAATGTTGGACAGTTATTGGGGACAGTGGGTACTACAGGAAATCCTGACATTGACCAACCCCATCTACATTTTGAGGTTCGTTTGAATTCCCCTGGGGGTTGGGCAGCACAAGATCCAAAATTGCATTTGAAAATTACTCCGTAGTGACCTGTCCCCGGGTAAGCATTCAGCTGATAGCTGAATGCTGATAGCTGAATGCTGAGATTTTTTGGCTCATCTCTTTCGAACTCAGTTTAAGTGGTAATCTTGCCGGACTTATGCCAAAAATCTCCCTGAATTAGGGTATGGAATAGCCAATCATCAGAGGTTTGAGGATAATCGCTCCGGTAATGTCCGCCTCGACTTTCAGTGCGCCAAGCCGCACTTTTCAAAATTAAATAACCAACATCGGTCAAATTGAGAGTTTCTGCAGCTAGCCTCAGGTGCTGCTCAGCTCGATCAGAGTGTAATTGCACTGTTTGGTTGGGTGTCGCCTTCAGTAAGTATCCCATAATATTCAAATCAGTGAGTTGAGAACGCCAACTATTTAGTTGTGCGATCGCATCTTCAAGTATTCCTTGAGAGCGAGAAATCCCAGCACTTTGCCACATGAGTTTAGGGACATTTTGTCTGATTGAGTTAACCGTCTCCATCTCATTATTCCAATCCTGTTCTGCCTTACTGGCAGAGAGTGATATCCCATATCATCACCACCATTAACCTTGGAGTTAACTGTTAGCTGGGACAATTGAGCAGCAAAAACAATACATTCTAGTAGTGAGTTACTAGCTAAACGATTAGCACCATGAACTCCTTTACTGGCAGTCTCACCGATAGCATATAGCCCATCGATGGAGGTACAACACTCCAAATTCGTCGCAACTCCCATCTCTAGAAGGGACTTGATCGCACCAGGAGCATTATCAGGTGACATACTCCCACACGCTCATCGTTCGCGTAGCGTGGCCTTTGGCCAAGATTACAGTGTGGGCTTCTTGCCAACTCCACCCAACGGTATCGGCTTTCGCCGACGCTGCGCGAACGGATACGTAGGCTTGCTTTATTAACGACACGGTCAGAAGTTACCGCAAGAAGAGTGGAGCCTTTATGGTTAGCAGGCTATGCATAAAAGGGTTAAAACTTTATGATTAAGGCTCCACTCTTCTAAGGTTTCCTCTCCGGGATGCCCCGACCCACGCCTTACAATACAATAAGTTCTATTTTTTAGGAACGTAGTTGGCTGACAAACCAGCATTTAAGGCCTTTGGCCACGCTTCGCGAACGGCTTTGTTTATCAGTACATATATTATAGCAATTTTATAATACCCTGTGCAAAATTCATCCCACACCTAATGCGTAGCATTAGGTGTGGGATGAATTTTGCCGGACAGCTAAAAGTTTGACTGCTTCTGGTTCGCAAAGACCTGCCCCAGCTTTGAGGGTGTCTTCCCAATGGGACAATGGAGTATCTGACGGATCGATCGCCGCAGCAATGCCTCGTGCCCAGTTACTTGCTCCGGTTTTCAGGGCATCTTTGGTAATTAAGCCCACTTGTAAGTAGGAAGGCAAAGATAAAGCAGCATAGAGCCCTGCTGCCTGGTTGACTGACAAAAGTTTGCGAGCGAAGCCCTAAGACTCTCTATAGACAAAGGTTCTAGGGCTTACAGGAAATGCACTTATGCATTGATCGTTTTGGGCTTCAGATTTTCAGCTTGATCATTTGCCTTCAAACCTTGCAACTATTAGGCTTCGCCGGGTTCGCTCGGAGAATGCTGAAACCCTTATTGAGCAGTCGATCTGAAATGTTTTGTCAGTCAACCAGCCCTGCTGCACCAGAGCCAATAATTAGAACATCAAACTGGGAGGGAATATTTGGCAATTCTGAGGAATTACAGAGAGAAATTTGAGAGTCTTGCATAGTTTTGCCCTTATACAATTGTGCCAAAACAAGATTCTTTTAAGCAAACTCCTTTGCTCACTTCTTGGTCATCTATTGTTAGAATGGCTTCCCTGTATTCCAAGCTGAGGTTACTTTCCATCGTGGATGTTCGATTTCGCAGAATGCTTGACCAAGTTGCAAAGGCTCTATCGAAGATCAAGTCATACATTCTGTTTTGAATGCTGGCATGAGCACTTGTTTGGCGATGATAAGACTTTTCCCCGCGCAACAATATTTGCTTTTCTGTTTGGGAAGTATCCAGTTCGGAAGTATTTAGTTTAGAAGTATTCAGGAAATTGAAATGATTGTTTCTTTCTTGACCAAATGTGGCATCAGCACTCCAAATAATCCCATAATTAGGGAAGAGTGCATAAACAAAATGGTAGCCCCAAAACCTCGGATAATTTCCCTCATAAATTTTGCAATATCCTTGCCCTTTTTTAGTACCATTATCTGTATGAACAATGCATTCAAGTTGTGGCTGATGGATAACATCGCGCTGATTTTCTTCACCAGGAACACCCCAGGTGAATTGGGTCGTTACTTCAAATTGCACTTCCAGATTGGCTTCTGGCAAACAAATTATTCCAGTTTGATCGTTTTTTTGGATAGAGATATGATCAGCTGAGCTTCTTTGTTCCGAGGTATTAATCAGTTCCCTAGAATTGCCCTCGATGTCACTCCACCAGGCGGAGTAATGCTCAAGGGTTTTGGTTTTAAAATGTCTAAGAGCAAGGAGAGAACCGTCTTCGAGAAAGAAATGGTATTGCTCATTATAAACAGAGGTTAAAGGGTCGAAATAGGTGTCTGGTACTTGGTATATCTTTGGAGCACAAGGTTTCTTAGCAGTGATCAATGCTCCACCAACGCTACCCCCTTTAAGCATATCCCGACCAATTCGATACAATCGACTGCGGTGTTCAAAAATGTCTTCACCGAAGAGTTTGATTGATTCTTCTTTGGACTCGATGAATTTCTGATAGCGTTCTTTTATACAACGTTGCCATCCGGTTGTTAAATCAATGAAACAAATTTCAGTAAACCCTGCACGCTCGAAGTGCTGTCGGTAGGTTTCACGGGTTGGCACGTAAGAAGATTTAAATACTTCTTTTAAAGTGGTTTTGACTTCCGGTGTCAGGGTGCAATTGGCAACGTAATCCTCAACGTAGATACTACCATTTTCTTTCAAAGCTCGAAAACAAATTTCAAGGACTTTGTCACGCTCTTCAATGTGTAATAAGGATAGAAATGAAATGATGTTGTCAAATGAATTGGGTAACAGGGCATCGATGATTTCGGAACTGAGAACATTGCCAGTAAGGTATTGGATGCGCTGATCGAGTCCCATCCGTTGGGTAAGCTCTTGGGCAATTTCACTAAAATCCTGTCTTAATTCCACACATTGGAGGTGACATCCCGTTTTATAGCTAATATATCGAGCTGGCCCACCCACACCACTTCCTATATCCAAAACGTGAGAGTTGGGATTGAGCGATAAATAATTGATGGCGCGATCGCAAGCTTGACTACCAAAGTAGTGATATTGATCCAGATGACCCAAATCTAGCAAATCTTGAATTTCTAAAGCTCCGGTAGCTTTTCCTTTTTGCTTAAGGGCTTGACGAATACTATAAATGCGCCAATCGTAAAGTAAAGCTGCGTCTTTTGAGGAAGAAGATTGATTCTCCCATCGCGGTAATGTCATGATTACTTTAAGGTAAGAACATATCTAATTTGAGTCATGCTTAGATCGGAGGATGTTTGAAAATCAATCCTTAACAGACTTTTTCAAACATCCTCTAAGATTTAGACACTGGACAACATCTGTTTAGCAGCTGAAATCTGCGCTGACATCTCTAACATCCGTTGCATGGGCTTGAGTGCAGCAACCCGAATGTCTTCTGGTAAAGTAATTTCCGGTGCCCGATTTTTCATTGCCAAATATAATTTTTCCAAAGTATTCAACCGCATGTGAGGGCATTCATTACATGCACAGGTCGTTGCTGGTGCGGCAATAAAATGCTTGTGGGGCATATGCTTTTCCATTTGATACAGAATACCGGGTTCAGTAGCAACGATAAATTTCTCCGCAGCACTTCCCTGGCTATACTCAAACAAAGCTCTCGTTGAACCAATGTAATCCGCATGGCGTAACACTGGAGCTTCACATTCGGGATGAGCAATAAATTCTGCTTGAGGATGTTCAATTTTAAGTTGTACGATCTTCTTTTACGAAAAAATTTAATCATACAACTCCCATCCCAAAGTACTAAATCCCTTCCTGTTTGTTCGCTAACATAGCGACCAAGGTTTTTATCAGGAGCGAAAATAATCGGCTGATCTTTTGGGATTTGATTAACAATATCTACCGCATTAGAGCTGGTGCAAATAATATCACTCATTGCTTTAACCGCAGCAGAGCAATTAACGTAACACACTACTAAATGATCAGGATGGGCAGCTTTGAAAGCAGCAAACTCTTCGGGAGGACAGCCATCAGCCATAGAGCAACCCGCATCTAAATCCGGTAATAATACTAACTTGTTAGGGTTAAGGATTTTGGCAGTTTCTGCCATGAAATGGACTCCAGCAAAGACGATCACATCAGCATCTGTAGTAGCAGCCTGGCGAGATAAGGTTAAAGAGTCACCCAAATAGTCAGCAATATCTTGAATATCAGGCTCTTGATAGTAGTGAACTAAAATAACTGCATTTAGCTCCTTTTTGAGCTCTTCAATAGCTGCGAATAAGTCATCTGGTAGAGAACTCAAGTGGGTGTTTGTTTTTGTTGATTCTGTGACAAACATAGTGAGGTTTCCTTATGGATTGAGGTATTCTTAGGGATGCAGAAAGGGGTTAATGGTGGGTTCAAACTCTATAAGAGTAGACTATTTAGTGTTTAATAGCAAGAGATTAAATTTTAACTTTTTGTTAATTAAAAAAAAGGGGTGAAAGTCAAGAAACTTAAGATAAAACTGAGCATGGTTATTGCCTGATCAGACATATTATTTGTAATACGATCCGCAAACTCGTCTTATCTTCACTAAATTTAAAAAGCCTATTGGCAATATATTATTTGAGCGAGGTAGCGGTTATATTTGCTTGCATAACCCAGTCGGATTGATCCTACTAGCTTTCAATATGGTGCAAACCATTTACGCTTAGAAACTCTTTATTGTAAATTTTAGATAGGTATTTCATTCCGCTATCACAGAGAACAGTAACTACGACGTGTTTCTGATCTGAACGATTCGCAATAAATTGAGCAGCAAAAACGTTGAGACCACTACTGCCACCAACAAGCAAGCCTTCATCGTTAACCAGTTGATGGCAAGTAGAAATAGCTTGTTGATCTGAAATCTTCAGAACCTCATCAATCACAGAAAAATCCAGGCATTTTGTAGGTGCCGATTTTCCCGCCCCCTCAATAATTCAAGATTGACCAGGATCTAAATCGAAACTTAAATCATTTTTAACATAGCTATAGTATTGGTGCTTGCCGCGAACTTTTTCTCAACTGAAGTTCCCCCGTACAAATGAACTAAAGCATTCCTTCCCTGTAGGGAGCCTTATTAACGCACCCTACATGATTAGCGCGTTTAGGAGCCAGTTTTGCGCAAGTCTTGTTGAGGTTATGGTTAATTGTCGCCATGGTAGGGGGTGTAACCCCCCATAGTTAATGTCCCTTCATAGCTTAATATCTAGCCAAGATTCCAACTGCGTACATTCTGAGAGTTTTTTTATCAAACTCTTTACCTACTCCTGAGCAGGAAGAAAGTAGATCAGATTCCATAGTCTCTCAGGTGTGGAGTGAGGCAATTGAGGATCACACAAGGTAACAGGCATTATCATTCACAATTCGGGATCAGGGAGGCTGTTCATGGGATTGCTCAACAATTTGAGTATCAGGTCAAAACTTATATTTATGTTGCTGGCTCTGAGCACTTGCTCGCTGTTCGTGACTGCTTATATCGGTTATCGGAGTGGTAAGTCTCATCTGAGCAAAACAGTATCAAACCAGTTAACCAGTCTACGAGCTTCCAAAGCAGATCAAATCGAATCATACTTTGAAGATATTCGCTATCAGACCCAGACCCTAAGTGAAAACTTAATGGTGGTCGAGGCCATGGAGGAATTTAAAACAGCCTACAACCAACTGCAACGATCTAGGACACCAAATGATACACCAACTGATTTAGACGACACCCTCAAGGAATACTACCGTAAAGAATTTCTGACCAAACTAGCGGAAACTAGCGACGGCAAGCCTGTATTAGAATCCTACTTACCAGAAACCTCTGCAGCTCGTTACCTCCAGTACTATTACATCGCTACTAACCCCAACCCAGCTGGGGAGAAACATCTCCTAGATGATCCAGAAGACAAGAGTGAGTACAGTAGTATTCACACCCGCTACCATCCAATTTTTCGCAACATTGTTGAAAAGTTTGGTTACCAGGATATGTTGCTGATCGATCCTCAAACCGGTGAGATTGTCTACTCAGTTTTTAAAGAAACAGACTTTGGCACCAGTCTCACCAGTGGACCATACAGTGATAGTAACTTGGCATTCGCCTTAGGCGACCTCCGAAAAGCCAAGGGAAAGGATTATGTGCAGATCTTTGATTTTGATTCCTACCGTCCTTCTTTTGGAGCCCCAGTAGCATTTATTGCTGCTCCGATCTATGACGGCTCCAAATTTATAGGTGTTTTGGCATTCCAGCTTCCGGTTAATCAGATTAACAATGTCATGACAGGTTACCGTAAATGGAAGAGTAATGGTCTTGGGGATACAGGAGAGATCTATCTAGTCGGAGACGATTATCTGATGCGATCAGTTTCCCGTTTCCTGATTGAAGACCCGACAGCTTATAGTAAAGCCTTGCGAGAACAGGGTGTAAAGGAACAGATCCTTAAACGAATCGAGCAGTTTGGTACATCAATTCTACAACAGCCAGTCAAGACAGAAGCTGTAAAAGCAGCCTTAGCTGGGCAAGAAGGTACCCAAATTATCAATGATTATCGGGGTGTTGAAGTTTTGAGTTCCTACGCTCCCTTAAACATCGATGGATTGGAGTGGGTTATCCTCTCCGAGATGGATCTTGCCGAAGCCTATGCCCCAGTTTACGCCTTTCAAAAGAGAGTTTTGGTTTCAGCTGCCTTGATCATACTGCTGATCACCCTACTCGCTATGGGGCTGGCCCATCTGTTTGTGCAACCAGTTAGAGCTTTAATTGCTAGTGCCCGAAAAGTCAGGGATGGACAAGTTGATGCGGTGGTGAATATAAACTCGGAAGACGAATTTGGGGAGTTAGCTGAGTCATTTAATCAAATGGTTGGCAGCTTACGCACTCAAACTAAACTAGTCGAGCAGAAAAATCGCGAAAATGAAAAGTTACTCACAAGTGTATTTCCCGACTCCGTAGCAAAACGTCTCAAACGGGGAGAGACAAACATTGCTGAGAGTGTTTCTAATGTTACGGTTTTGTTCTGCGACATTGCTGGATTCGGCCAGCTTTCTAGGTCAATGGATACCCATGAAGTTATTGCAATTCTTAATGATCTAGTAAGTCTTTTCGATCAAGCCACCGCCAAATACGGGATAGAGAAGATTAAAACCATTGGTGACAATTACATGGCAGTCTGTGGATTATCAATCTTACATCTAGACCATCAAAAAAGGGCGTTAGATTTTGGCTTAGAAATACTAGCATTGACCCACCGATTCAGTCATGAACGAGGATTTGACCTAGACCTTGAAATCGGTATCCATTCCGGAGATATTGTTGCTGGTATTGTAGGTCGAGAAAAAGTTGTCTACGACGTTTGGGGCGATACAGTCAATGTTGCCAATAAGCTGATGATTGACTGCCCACGGGGAGCTATATTAGTGTCTCAAAATGTCTACAACAGTCTCCATGATATTTACGACTTTGAGCAGGCTGATGACATCACACCTAATGGAAAAGGTCAACAGAAAGCTTGGTTGTTAAAAACTGCACAAGAATTAGTAGCTTCAACAGTGTAGACATGGGCTTTGCCAAGTATTGCCCAATTATTAAAGACCCAAGGGTAATGGGGAATTGGTAACTGAACAAACTATACTTGATTACATTATTTTAAGATTACCATAATACCCTAAATTCTGAACCCCCACGCGAGCATTATCTCGTGGGGTATGAAAACTTTTTCAGAGGGTTAACCCTCTTGTTCAAGGGATAGTAAAAGAACGGGACAAGGAGATTGTTTTGATGAGCAAAGTAATATGGCAAAACGATTGGTTTATCTGGGCAATAGCCTTAGGGATAGGGTTCCCGATCCTAGTAATTATTCTGACAGAAATTACTCATCGTCTACAAAGACGCGGTCAGCCTCTAGCAGCTACGCTCCGCCTAGTGCGTAACCGTGTCTTACCCGTCTTAGTATTCCTGCTATTTATCCAGAATGTGCTTGAATTAGACCTGGACAACAATCTTGTCAAGCTTGTCGAGACCCTGGTCTGGATATTTGTTATAGACGCCTCTCTGTCTCTAATCAATTCGGTGTTGTTTGAAGCCGCTGGAAAAAATACATGGCGAGCACGGATCCCAAAACTACTCCTAGATTTGTCAAGATTTTTTTTGGTAGCCCTTGGTGGTGCCATTGTGCTATCGAGAGTGTGGGGAGCCGACCTCGCTGGTCTGGCTACTGCCTTGGGTGTGGGTTCTATTGTGATCGGCTTGGCCCTTCAGGACTCTCTGGGCAGCGTCTTTTCTGGCGTTGCCCTACTGTTTGCTCGTCCCTTTGAAGTCGGTGATTGGTTGCAGATTGGAGACAAAGTTGGTCAGGTCATTGATATGAATTGGCGAGCTGTTCGCCTGGTAACCCGGGACGGTGACATGATTATTATTCCCCATCGGGTACTTGGAGGAGAAATAGTCCTCAATTACAGCAAACCGAAACGGATTCATGTAGAAACGTTTAGGATTGACTTCGACAGTGATGATCCACCCAACCTAATTAAGCAAGTACTAAAAGAAACAGCACTCGCCACAGAAGGGATATTGAGTGATCCTTCCCCAGAGATCCGCACCATGGAATATAACGACTATCGGGGTAACTATGAGGTCAAGTTTTCTATCGAAGACTATAAGGATGCGCCCAGAATCCGTGAACAGTTGATGACCCGTATCTGGTATGCAGCCCAGCGCAACAATCTTGGACCAACCATTCCGATCTATAGACTCCGTAAACTCGATAGTGACC
The DNA here is from genome assembly GCF_010692305.1 of Moorena sp. SIO4G3. NCBI lineage: Bacteria > Bacillati > Cyanobacteriota > Cyanophyceae > Coleofasciculales > Coleofasciculaceae > Moorena > Moorena sp. SIO4G3. Next base: position 13,775 of record NZ_JAAHIG010000033.1, read on the forward strand.
CATCCGAAGCAGATAGCACTTTGACAAAGTTTACCGAGAGCCTGAAGTCAATACCTGTCTTTGTCCCTGTAGCTAAACAGCAAAAGAACTTGGAGAATCTATCGAAAGGAGCACTCCTACAAAATTTCGGTGTGGGAGAAACCGTGATTCGTCAAGGGGATCCTGGTCATGCTCTGTACATTATTATTGCTGGGAAAGCTGTACTCACCCTCAAAAATAGTGATGGTGAACAACAGGAGGTGATGACTCTGTCCAGTGGTGAGTTTTTTGGCGAAATGGCACTGTTTAGCGGCAAACCAAGCTCAGTATCCGTTACCGTTGTGGAAGATTTGCAAACTATTGCGCTTTATTCAGATCTGGTTAATCAGATGATAGAAAGTACACCAAGTCTCGCCCGTGAAATCGGTCAAATTATCGAAGCACGACGCAAAGCAATAGATGAGGTGAAACAAGTCAATCTTGCATCCAGCAATGGAGCAGAGTTATCAACTCAAGCTTAAGTTGACTATCAATCCCTCATGATGCGATTGGCCTTGGCCAAAAGGCCATGCTAGGCGAATGGCCACGCTACGCGATTGACCGTAGGTCATGCGGGGCGCGTTCGCAACTATAATGCAATGCCATTAATGCAATGGGATTGGCCTTGGCTTTTGGGCCACGCTACGCGATTGACCGTAGGTCACGCGGGGCGCGATCGCATCAGCAATAGAGGGGGAATGGACTACCCAGAAGGTGGAGCCAATGGTAGTGTAATCGGGGCAGCATCAGTGGGATCCCAGTCTATGTTGCTGATTGCATAAATCAAGTTTATCTGGAGTTTAGCGCTAAAAATGCTTACCCATAAAGCATTTCAGTAATAATCGGTAATCGGTAAAAAGATAATTGGTAATTGTGATTACTGCTGAGCCATTACTGCTGAGCCATTACCGATTACCTAGTTACCCATTACCGATTACCTAGTTACCCATTACCCATGCCAAGCCATGCTTAATACTAGAATCCCCGAGGTTCTAGTATAAGCGACTCAAGACATAGTCGCTGAGATCAATAAGAGCTTGCTTGGATTCTGAGGGTTTCAACACTGATATATTTTTAACTGCTGCCTCAGCATATTTGGCAGCCATTTCCCGCGATCGCTGAATTCCTTTACTCTCCGTGACCATTACCAAGGCTTGTTCTTTATCCTCCGGCTGGGCAAACTCTCGCTCTATGAGCACCTCTAGGTAGGGTTTTTCTTCGAGGGCAAATAAAACTGGTGCTGTGAGGTTTCCACTTACTAAATCTGACCCTGCAGGCTTACCTAAAACATCTGTCGATGCTGTAAAGTCTAGGATATCATCTACAATCTGAAACGCCAACCCCAAATTACGTCCGTAGTGATATAAATTTTCGGCTACCTGATCTGAAACACCACTTAGACATCCTGCTGCTTTAGCACTATTAGCCATCAGTGAAGCTGTCTTGTTATAAGTCTTTGCCAAGTAGCCTTCTATAGTTGTCGTGGTGTCAAATCGACTCAGTCCTTGTTGGATTTCTCCCTCTGCCATATCTTTAATTACTTCAGAGAGTAGCTTAACTACCTCTAAGTTATCCAGATTAGCCAGATACCAAGCCGATTGACCAAACAGAAAGTCACCAGCTAGCACAGCGATTCGGTTATTGAACAAGCTATTAACAGTAGGTACGGTGCGGCGTACCTCTGACTCGTCTATCACGTCATCATGCACCAGAGAAGCGGTGTGAATCATCTCAGTAATTTCTGCTAGACGTCGATGACGTGGGGTAATGTTGGAGTTGGTTATCGTTGCCCGTGAGACCAACAATACAATGGCTGGTCGTAACCGTTTTCCCCCAGCTCCGAATAAGTGTTCAGCTGCAGCGTATAAGATTGGGTGACTGGCACCAATCAGGTTTTTTAAGTTTTCACTCAATAGATACAGATCTGCTTCTACGGAAGCAAAAAGGGAGGTCACTGAGGTCATGTGATCAGCCGACTCAGAAGTTAGTTACGAAAGTTTACATATTTCTTTCTTAATTCTAAGCTAACCGTCCCCGATAGGAAAATTTTGTTGAGTTTATGGCATAACTGGAAGGAAATCTGAGTAATTGTATAGACTTGTTAAGTCTGTACCGATCTCGGTATGGCTACCCAGGATTTTTGTGCTATCCTGAGAATTGAGGGTTTAAAAGATTTAACATACTGAATTCCAAATGTGGTAAGGGGAGAGTTAAATTCGGTGATCCCACCATAGTAAAGATGTTGGCTTAGGCAAGACAAGCCTCTCTATCCCGTCTATATCTCAGTATCTCTACTGAGTAAACTTGTAAAGCAGACATAACCACCAAGAGTTGCCTAATCGGGAGCCTAAGTCGAGATAATTCTCACCTTAAGATCAGGAGTTACCTAGGCTAGGGTGGTTAGGGTCAATTGCGCCAAATACCTGTATCCTGTACCTTATTATCCGCAACCATATCCTAAAACCATTAGAACTGTAAGGTTTTAGGATTGCTTTGCAGCAGATTTCTCTAGAAATTTGCATCTACCTGTCTCTTGTTCACTCTTATGTTATACATTGATATGTCGTTAATGATCCCCCTGCTAGCTACTGGCTACTTAATCACAATCTATGTGCTGTTAACACTAGCCCAGCGTGTTCAACGTTCTCCAAGGTACTTTACTAATCCCATTAAAAACGCCTTGGCTTCTCGTGTGCCAACTGAGTCAGCATCCGAGGTCAATACGGTTAAGGGATGGTCTCAAAGGTCTCAAAGTTAATATCTTCCAGCATAACCCGTAGCCTATTCATCTGCGATTTTTAAACTTCCCATGGGCTAGCTTGGGTAGGAAGAGTCTTGAAACATGGCGCTTACAGTACCAGATTGTCGCGCACAGATTCTGAGTTTACCCAAAAACCGATAAACGCAAATAGTTATGACCACTTTCTGTGTTTATCTGTTTAACTATGAGATTTTGACTTGTCATGGTCTACTTGCTGAGTCAAGTATATCTTAGCGATAGTCCAATATACAAGGTTGGCATCATCAGGACTGATACTGCCTTGGGGGTAAAGTTAGACTTTACCCCCAAGGCTAATGGCCTAAGGGAGAATTTATGCTTGGGCTACACAAACTAATCCCACAAATTTTATAGCCTCTGTGCTTGGCGTTGGACCATTAGAAGATAACAACCCAGACTTTGTTTATCAAGTTGGATCTTGCCCTAGAATGGCTTCTGTGGGGGAGCCCAACGGTAAACGAAATAGCCCTGGTGGTGGCAGAAAGGAAGAGGAGAAACTCTCCGTTTTTCCCTATGCCACTAGAACAAGCATTAGTCTTGGTTTCCCATGACCATGGAAATGTTTACCCTAGTTCAGTTAGGTATAATTAGGGGTTATAGTGGTTTAATTATCCCAACAAGGCTTTGGCTTTAGCGACTACATTTTCAACCGTGTAACCAAACTTTGCCATAGCGACGCCACCGGGAGCAGAAACACCAAAGCGATCAATGCTAATCATATCCCCCTCGGTACCCAAGTAACGGCACCAACCAAAGCTGACACCAGCTTCGACCCCGAGGCGCTTGGTCACTGCTTTGGGCAAGACGGATTCCCGATAGGCTTCATCCTGGGCTTCAAAAAGTTCCCAGCTTGGCATGGAGACAACACGGACTTTCTTCCCTTCCTCTCGCAACTGCTCAGCCCCTTGGACACACAGTGACACTTCGCTACCAGTACCAATCAGGATAATGTCAGGAGTGCCATCGCTGTCAGAGAGGACGTAAGCCCCTTTGGTCGCGGCTTCAATGGAACTACCAGCTAGGTTAGGTAGACCTTGTCGGGTAAAGGCGAGGAGAGTTGGAGCATTACGACGCTCAATAGCTACCTTATAAGCCCCAGAGGTTTCGTTGCCATCAGCAGGTCGAAGGACTACCAGATTTGGTATAGTCCTTAGGGAAGCAATGGTTTCAACCGGTTGGTGTGTCGGACCATCTTCACCTAAGGCTACCGAGTCGTGGGTCATTACCCAAATTACCCCAGCTTCTGATAGAGCCGACAGGCGAATTGCTGCCCGCATATAGTCGGTGAAAATCAGGAAGGTGGCTCCATAGGGAATCAAGCCAGAGTTGTGAAGGGCAATGCCATTGCAAATCGCTCCCATACCATGTTCCCGGACGCCAAAGCGTAGGTTCCGGTTTTCATATTGCCCTTTCTGGAAATCCCCAGATATGTTCAATAAAGTGAGATTGGAGGGAGCAAGGTCAGCTGAACCACCAATCAATTGAGGCAGTACGGGGGCAAGTGCATTGAGAGTGGCTTGAGAATGTTTACGGGTTGCTACTCCCTTGTCTTCCGGCGTGTAGGTGGGTAGGGCTTTTTCCCATCCTTCCGGGAGTTGGCCACTGGTAATTTGCTCAAATTGTGCTGCTTGTTCAGGATACTTTGCTTTGTAATCAGCTAGGGTTTGATTCCAGGCAGTTTCCGCTTCCGTACCCCGTTCCACAGCTTTCCGTAAATGGTTGAGAGCATCATCTGGAACTACAAAGGGTTCATATTCCCATCCCAGGTGTTGGCGAGTGGCCTCCACTTCATCCCCACCTAAAGCTGCACCATGGACAGCATGTGAATTGGCTTTGTTAGGAGAACCATAGCCAATGGTGGTGGTTACCTTAATCAAAGACGGCTTATCTGTTACCGCTTTGGCTGCTGCTATGGCATCATTGATAGCTTCAAGGTCAGTGTTACCACTTTCTACATGTACGACGTGCCAGCCATACGCTTCAAAGCGCTTACCCACATCTTCAGTAAAGGCTAAGTCCGTAGAGCCGTCGATGGAAATATGGTTGTCATCGTAGAGAGCGATGAGTTTGCCAAGTCCTAGGTGACCCGCTAAAGAACAGGCTTCACCAGACACCCCTTCCATGTTGCAACCATCACCAAGGATGACGTAGGTGTAATGATCGACAATGGTAGCATCCGGTTTGTTGAACCTAGCAGCTAAGTGAGCTTCTGCCATTGCCAAACCCACACCATTGGCAATTCCCTGTCCCAATGGACCAGTAGTGACTTCAACCCCATCGGTTTCAAAGTTTTCTGGGTGTCCAGGGGTGACCGATTCCCACTGGCGGAACTGCTGAAGATCGTCTATGGTTACACCATCATAGCCAGTTAGGTAAAGTAAGGCGTATTGCAACATACAGCCATGACCAGCCGACAAGATGAAGCGATCGCGGTTGAACCAATTGGGATTTTTGGGGTTATACCGCATAAAACGGTCCCAAAGCACGAATGCCATAGGAGCCGCCCCCATGGGCAGCCCAGGATGACCAGACTTGGCCTTTTCTACAGCATCAATCGCCAAGAAGCGGATGGAATTGATGCAAAGTTCTTCGAGAGACTGGGTTGCAACGGCCATAATTTCTGTTTAATGGATATGTGTGTACTATGGTCTAACAAGAATTTGTCTGAGTTCAAACAAGGGTGGCTCTCGGTTGACCCAAAGGTACTTTCTCATAATCCCATTACCGGGATCAATCAGCAAGAGATAGGGATTGGCTCAGAATGAAGGATGTTCGCCGGATAGTTTCCCTTGTAGGGTAGGATCAAGCATCAAGGATGAAAACAATCCATAAAGCGTGGGAATATGGGTTACTCAGTAAGTATCATTAACTAGTAGTTGTAACTACTAGTTTTTTCCTTGAGCTACCTTCACCCAATGCCTACCCTAATATAAAGGCTACCCTTTTGGTTCTCCTACGGAGTAAGCCGTTAACCATTCAAACTTTATTCCCACTTTACCGGTATTTTTTGAAGGCTAGGGTTACATTATGACCGCCGAACCCGAAGGAATTGGATAGCACTACTTCTACCATCTGCTGGCGACTATAATTGGGTACGTAATCCAAATCGCATTCAGGGTCTGGGTTGTTCAAATTTATCGTTGGTGGAATCTGGTCATGGGCAATTGCCATCACTGAAGCCACTGCTTCAATGCCACCAGACCCTCCCAACAAATGACCTGTCATGGATTTGGTGGAGCTAATTGCTACTTTATAGGCATGGTCTCCTAAAGCTTTTTTAATCGCTGCTGTTTCGGTTTTATCATTAGCAGGTGTGCTAGTGCCGTGGGCATTGATGTAGCTAACCTGTTCGGCCGTCAACCCAGCATCCTTCATCGTCAGTGCTATAGCCCTGGCTGCTCCTTCACCACCTGGTACAGGGGATGTGATGTGATGGGCATCACAGGTCATGGCATAGCCAACGATTTCGGCATAAATTTTTGCTCCACGACTGAGGGCGTGTTCTAGTTCCTCTAGGATCAGAATCCCAGAACCTTCTCCCATCACGAAGCCATCGCGAGCGATATCAAAAGGACAGCAAGCTGACTCAGGGGTATCGTTACGAGTAGATAAAGCTCGTGCTGATGCAAACCCAGCCATTGCTAGGGGAGTCACCGCCGCTTCAGCACCGCCACAAATCATGGCTTGGGCATAGCCTCGCTGGATTAAGCGAAACGCATCACCTACGGCATTAGACCCTGCGGCACAAGCAGTAACTGGGCAACTATTGGGTCCCTTGGCTCCCGTATGAATTCCTGTCTGACCAGCTGCCATGTTAGCAATCATCATCGGGATCATAAACGGACTACAGCGGTCAGGTCCACGTTTAATAAGAACTGTTTCCTGGTCTTCCAGTACCTTCAGACCACCGATGCCAGTGCCAATCATTACACCGACCTGTTCTGCGTTCAGGTCATTGATCTCAAACTGGGCATCAGCTAATGCTTGCTTACTGGCAGAAACCGCCAATTGAGCGAAGCGGTCCATACGCTTTGCTTCCTTACGCTTCATGTAGTCATGGGGATCAAAGCCCTTCACCTCGCCAGCAATACGACAAGCGTGCTTGGAGGCATCAAATAAGGAAATTAAACCAATACCATTGCGTCCGTTTAATAACCCTTCCCAGTACTCAGCCACAGTGTTGCCTATCGGCGTAATTGCACCGAGACCTGTAACAACGACCCGTTTTTTATCAAAATTTGTCATCATGCCATTAAAACTAGGCTTATCGACCGTGAACGCAGAACTTGCGGTAATGAATCAGGCTGATCAAGCTGGAGTTTCTGCTCCAGCTCCTACTTTTTCCTGAATGTATTTCACAGCCTTGTCAACAGTATCGATCTTTTCCGCATCTTCATCAGGGATTTCGATCTCGAAAGCTTCTTCTAAGGCCATCACCAATTCAACTGTGTCTAAGGAGTCAGCGCCCAGATCGTTGGCAAAGCTTGCTTCTGGCTTAACCTCGCTCGCCTCAACGTCCAACTGTTCTGAAACGATTCCCTGAACTTTATCGAAAATTTCGCTCATATAAATATTCCTCAGCCTTTTTAGCTATAACCTCTCAAGCAGTACTTACTGATTTTAGGGGTTTTATGATCTTATCCGAAAGAGGTCTGATCTTGTAGGTAGGTAATAATGCTTCAGATCCTGACACCACTTCCCTTAATCATCAAAGGCTTTGGTGCCTTTGTTCCCCGTATCATCGTATATCAATGTCCTCAAGACTCGAGAACTGCTTAGTTGGCACCACAATTCCATACCTGACCTAGAGGCATCCTTAGGAATTGTACACCAAACCTCGCGCCTACTGCTCCTTTGACCTCACATGACCCTTGCCTTCCGAGAGTGGGCCCAGCCAAACGTTAGAGCGGGTGCATCTCATATTTGTAAAAACGTGGCGTAAGGTTCGTGATCAGACGGGCTCGCCAAGACGCAAGCTGTAGCCAGTTTTGGGACAGTGCGTCCTGTAACGCACCACCAGGTCAAACTGCAAAAGCAATGCCTCAGGTGCGACCCGTGGCGAATTTAATTACGGGTCAAACGCACGATTACGGTCTTGGGGAGGCAGTGCCTTCACGCGGGGGTCTCCCCCGGAGACGAAACCTTAGATAGGGTCGCCTTTATAGTTAGCAGGTTATGCAGAAAAGGGTTAAATATTTTTTAATAGTGATGCAGCGCCGCCAAAGGGGGTTTCCCCCATGAGCGACTGCATCAAGACAAGGCGACCCTATCTTACGGTAACTTCAAACCATGAGCAACTGCCGTGGTTTCCCCGACTCGCGCTTTGCATGGCTGACAATGAGATGCACCCCGTTAGAGCTTCATGGGCAGAATTTCAACATCGTCCTTTGGAATTTGAATTTCTGGCATCCGAGCTCACCCTGTTAATTCACGATGGTCGGTATTAGAAAGTTTCAGCTGTTGTTTATTTTTGTCAAGCTAATGAAACAAAATTTTATAAAAAAAACGAGTAGGGGGAAGCTGACTTCTCAAGCCTTCCTTAAACAGAGCGGTAGACTCTTTGCCTATCGGGTATCTTAGTAACCTTGAAAGAGTCAAAAAGCCTAATGCTTATGGGTTTTACGGAGTTGCGATCATGGGCGATCGCAACTCCGTAAATCCATTAAGTCGAGCTTATTCTCAGTATGAATACTTAATACAGTACTTCTACCAATCTTAATACAGTACTTTTACCAATTCTTAGGTTATACCAATTCTTAAGTTATACCAATTCTTAGTGCTGACAAGGGTACACATTTATTTTATCTGAGCATCTAAGCATCTGAGCATCTAAGCATTTGACCATCTGCATCTATAAGTCCTACTTTGAATAATTGTTATTAGTTCATGGGCTAACTAACCAATCCCTACTAAAAGGGCAGCAGGAAAAAATTTTTGTTTTATCAAGAGGAGCTTTTAAAAATACACGACTTCGGTGAAATTCCTCGTAATATGAGTTTTGTAATGAGTTAGCTCAGTTGCTTAATTCTGTATTTACACGGTTGTCGTGGTATGGAACGTTGATGCTAAAAGTGATGTAATTACTTGACAACGAAGCTCTCATGAATTCAATTATCAGTTTTTTGTTATTCAGCTGGTTTTTATTAGCCATTTATAATTTTAAACCCAAAAACCAGACTATAAAAGATAGCAATCAAATCCAAAATTTATTAATCTATTGGTTGTTTTTTATTTTAAATAACTATGAAGCCATTGAACAAGATATAAATTTTGCTAATGATAAAATTAAGTGGCTGGAATATGAACTCAAAGAAAGTCATCAGCAAATTATTGGGATAATCAATAAGTTTATTGTAGTTAATAACTCCTTAAGGAGCTTGCATAAGAAAAATGTCTCACTGCAAGAGAGGGTTGAACGGCTGGAGCTGGAAAAGCAGGCTTTTCTTGAAGAGCTTGATGGGGGAGTAGAAACTTCAAATTGGGATTATCAAGCCTGGGAGTTGATGGTACAGAAAACCAAAGGAATAATTGTGGAGCTAAACCAAGTCAAGACGGAAGTTAAATCACTCCTCAGACAAAACAAACAATTGGCATGGGATAAAGCATGTTTAGAAAGGCAACTTGAGTTGGAGAGGGCTGAAAATCAATGTCTGGCTATAGAAAAACAACAACTAAATCATCAAAAAAACATCTTGGCAGGTAAACTGAGACAGAAGCATATTGAAACTCAATCCCTACTCACTGAAATCGAAGCACTAAAGATGTAAACACCAAGATGTGTTGATGATAAATTTTGATCAGTCTACAAGCTTAAAGCAGGACAGTTACGGTCATGAGTAATATCGTGTCCGGTTGACTACTTATAATTCTGGGGTTTTCGTTAATTTAAAATTGAAAATTAACAATTAACAATTAACAATTAACAATTAACAATTCATGGGCATATGCTCAACCATTTTCTAAGTGATTAACCGGACTTGATCTTACCAATTACGAATTCCAAAATATTGACTCTACCAGGTTAAGTTAGTAGCCAAATAGTACCACAAACTATTTTATAGTTAAGTGATGCTTGAGCATACAAAGAAAACCAGGGAATAGCCAAGACAAAATACACAATGCTGATGGGTATAATTTATTCAAGTCATTAGTAACCCGTCACTGGGGCTAGCCCCAAGGGTACCAGAATAAACTAAACCCCGCTGTGTGTCCAGAGTCAAAATTGCCCCATCCCGAATCAATTGGGTCGCATTCTTCACCCCCACAATTACTGGCACACCTAAGCGTAAGCCAATCACTGCTGCATGGCTAGTTATACTATCTTCCTCAGTGATAATTCCTGCTGCCTTGCGAATAACTTCCACAAATTTGGCATTGGTTGAAGGAGCCACTAGGATTTCTCCGTGGTTGAAATTAGGTAAATCACCATCAGTGCCAGCCACCCGAGCAACACCACTTACTGATCCCTGACCAATACCAACTCCCTGACCCAAAACTGCTTTGACTACTTCTACTTTAATTAAGTCTGTTGACCCAGCCACACCTTGGATTGTCCCCGCCGTCATGACGACCAAATCTCTTTCTGTTAGAAGCTGTTTTTCCTGAGCCACACTCATTGCGGCTTGGAAGGTCTGACCAGTTGAGGGTAAATCCAGGACTAACAAAGGTCTGACCCCCCAAACTAGCTGGAGTTGTCGAGCCACATCTACATGGGGTGTTACTGCTAATATGGGAGTCTGGGGTCGGAATTTAGAAACATTCCGTGCTGTAGCACCAGTTTTGGTCAGAGTCATGATGGCTGCTGCATCTAACTGCTCCGCAATGTGACCAACTGCCTGGGATATAGCATTGGGAATGGAACGGCTGGTGTCACGAGCATGACCGATGATCTGTTCTTGCTCAATGCGCACCGCAACCCTGCCCATAGTCTTTACCGCTTCTACTGGGTATTTACCAACAGCAGTTTCGTTAGAGAGCATGACGGCATCAGTGCCATCAAGGATAGCATTAGCTACATCAGAAACTTCTGCACGAGTTGGTCGGGGGGAGTGAACCATACTGTCCAACATTTGAGTGGCAGTGATGACTGGGATTCCCCGTCGATTGGCTGAGGCAATCAGTCGCTTTTGTAAGATTGGTACATCCTCTGCTGGCAGTTCTACCCCTAAGTCACCCCGAGCAACCATCACCCCATCGCACAGGGAGATAATTGCTTCCATTTGCTCTATGGCTTCATGCTTTTCAATTTTGGCAACGACGGGTACCTGCTTGCCAGCACTGTTAATCAGTTCTTTGATTTCTAATATGTCCTGAGGATTCCGAACAAAGGAGAGTGCTACCCAATCCACACCTTGATCCAAACCAAACATTAAATCTCGTCGGTCTTTATCGGTTAGAGCTTTGATGGATAGGTAGACACCAGGGAAGTTAACTCCCTTGTTATTTGAGAGGGGTCCACCGACGGTAACGGTACAGTGCAAGGCTCGTTGCTCTCGGTCTACCTCATCTACCCGCATCTCAACTTTGCCATCATCTAATAGGATGGTGGCTCCCGCAGGCACTTCGTCCGCTAGGGGTTCGTAGGTAACTGAACTGATTTCCTGTTTACCAACCATGGATTTGCTGGTTAAGGTGAAGCGATCGCCATTGTTGACAACAATGGAACCGTTTTCAAACCGCCCCAAGCGAATTTTCGGTCCTTGCAAGTCTTGCAGGATCGCTACAGGCTGATTGAGTTCAAAGGCCGTCTGGCGAATCAGGCGAATATTGCGCTGATGGTCTTCGTGGGTGCCATGGGAAAAATTAAGTCGTAAAGTGGTGGCACCAGCTTGAATTAGTGCCTTGAGAACATCTGGGCTATTGCTCGCAGGGCCAATTGTGGCGACAATCTTTGTCCGACGTAGGGAATTTGGCGATTGCATAAACGTGAAAGGGATTAGGTTGGTTTCCCGAACAACACCTTAGCATGGCACATTACTGTTTTTTGTCTGATATTAAGTTTTCCTAAATATCTTTACAAAGACTTGTTATGAGTCATTAGTTATTAGTACCAAGCCAGGTTTAATAAGATTCGGTAAACATTCCCCAATCTACACTAAGTGCGGTTAGTAGGGGATGAATTTCCAGTCAAAAAATTTTGTCCTAATCAAGTCGTAATAAATAAGATATTCTTAAAAGAATTAGACTTAAGCAAAGTTATGCTATCCCGAAAACCAAGGGTTAATGTCAATCATAAATCAGTCTGGGTCAGTTGGATTGCTACCTGGGTTCAGCTTTCGTAGAGACATCCATCTTGGTTGTTGTCGCTGATCAAGGTTCATTTGAGCCAGAGACGCTGTCTTAACCCTGTAGTAAGGGTGCATTGAGGCAACAGGGAACGAAACAGGAAGCACCGACTACATCCTTGGGGTTAGTCGAGAGCACTTCACGGGTTAATATTGCGGTATTGGATCCGGTAAATGCGGTTGTTGGCTTCTTCTGTGACGAGCAGACTGCCATCTTTTAGCACCAGCAAACCAACTGGACGTCCCCAGGTAGTTGGTCCTGAAGAATCGATCAGAAAACCAGTCAGAAAATCTTCATAGTAGCCTAATGGTCGTCTATCAGTTTTGAAGGGGACAAATACAACCTTGTAACCGGTGCCTCGGTTACGATTCCAAGAGCCACGAAACGCTACAAAGGCACCGTTACGATACTTTCCTGGAAAGGTCTGTCCATCATAAAATTGTAATCCTAGTGCTGCTGAGTGTGATTGGAACAAGACATCGGGAGTTCGGGTTTGGGCAACCAGTTCAGGTTTGATGCTTTGACCATTGCGGGTTTGACGGGGATCGATGAGATGGGGGGCTAAATAGGCATAGGGCCAACCATAGAATTCCCCTTGGCGAATGCGCGTGAAGTAATCAGGAACTAGGTCATCTCCGATCAGATCTCGTTCATTGACAGTAGTGTAAAGTTCACCAGTAATTGGGTGAAAGTCTAGGCCGACAGGATTACGTAAGCCATAGGCAAAGGTCTGTTGGTTTGACCCGTCCAGGTTCATCACCTGTACCGATGCTCGGGGTAAGGGTTCCCGATCGACATTAGACCGTGAACCAATAGAGACATAGATTTTGTTGAGGTTGGGAGATACTACCACATTGCGCGTCCAATGCTGGTTGTAGCCACCGCCAGGAAGGTCAGCAATTTTTTGACCTTTGCTAGTGAGTTGGTCTTGACCTTTAGTGTAGGGAAACCGGAGTACAGCATTAGTGTTGCCCAAGAAGAAGTATTGATCAGCAAACGCCATGCCAAAGGGAATATTTAACCCATTACTGGCATTAGCAAAGGTTTTTTTGACATCAGCAACTCCATCACCATTGCGATCGCGCAATAAACGAATACGATTTGCCCGAGTTTCTGTGACCAAGATATCCCCAGTGGGAGTAAGTGCTAGCCAGCGGGGACGGTCTAACCCATCAGCAAATACGTTCACTTGGAAACCCGCTGGTACTTTTAGGCTTGGGTTGGATGGTACTGCTACAACATTTGGAGGTCGAGAGGCGCTAGAAGTAGCAAAGGGTTGGGGTAAATCATTCAGGGTAATTTGAATCCGTTGGGGTGTCAGGGGTTTGGTATCGATTAGGGTTTTTGTCAATAAAGCATTTGTTTGTGTAGGTGCCTGAGCAATTTGGGGAGATTCCTCAGACGAGGACTTTTGTAAAATCGGTGCAGCAGGTGCTTGAGTTGAGGTGCTAGTTGAAGCACAGGCTACTACCGTAGTCATCAGTAGTTGCAGGATCAGGAAACGTGCGGAGTTCATGGTCAGCAGCACAGGGTGATATTGCGATTGATCTTAACTGACCAAGTAGCAATCAAAGGTATAGCGCTACGCGCAAGGCAAGAGGCAAGAGGCAAGAGGCAAAAGTTCACGTGCATTAGCGGGTAATGATGTCAAAGTCCCCCAAAATTGGGGGATTTAGGGGGCAAATGCGTAATTCCTATAGGTAACAAACTTTCAACAATTGCTGAGAATATATTGCACTTCAGCATCCATATCTCGGCTCAATCCAACTCAGAGTAATCGAGTACTCGTATACCCATAGGCGAGTTATTAGTTATTTAATAAAAGTATTTATCATTTAGCAAAAATCATTGTTATACTAGTGATTACTTAGGGTGCATCAGGGTAAACCCAATAAAAGTTGAGCCAGAATGTGATATATGGCAAGGATTATGAGCTTATTAAGCCAAAATTGCTCAGCACTATTGCATATAATTATCAATATAGTTGATAATAATGTCGCCTTATTGATTCTTGCTTTTACCCTGGGTGCTATACAGGGTAAGGCAAAAAAAATCGCTCATAACGTGGGTTGGTTGGATATCGGTTGATCCTGCCTCGAAACCCCTATAATCTCCTAGAAGTGTACTCGCAATAGAGTTAAGTTGTTGATAATGATGGGGTTTTATTATCAATAAGCACGGGGTTATTGATTCTTGCGCTTTGGGGTGCTATATAGCGTTTCTGATATACACCTAGTAAGAATAATTTTATGAATGATAACAAGATCAGTAGTTTAACTCAAGGCTTGGATTTTACTTCCGAAAGTATTGATAGGAGTCAAATTCTTGGACAAGCTGGGGGGAACATTACATCTGTTCAAAACAGTGGCTCTGGTAGTGTTGATCAAAACATTCAAAACAGTCTAATAATAATTAATATTAATCTTGGTAATAGCATTAACTCAAATGGGTGGATCTCATTTAAATTAGGCAAAAATTATAATCAAACTCCCACATTACCCAGATTCCCCACACTTGCGTTCTTTAAGGTTAGGCGTGAGTTTAATTCTAAACCTGGTTGGAGGGATGCTCTATTAGAACATAAGGAAGTTGAGGCTTGCTCATACCCTAATTCAGAGATCAAAAATTTAGTAAATCCCAAACCTTCAGGCTCAGCTGTACCTGGTTGGAGGGATGTTCTATTAGAATCTAAGGAAGTTGAGGCTTGCTCATACCCTAATTCAGAGACCAAAAATCGAGTAAATCCCAAACCTTCAGGCTCAGCTGGACTTGGTTGGAGGGATGTTCTATTAGAATCTAAGGCAGCATAGCTGTACTTAATCTATGTCTGTAAATAAGAGCATTTAAAGCTGATTTATGATATTTGAGTCAATTGTGGAGGGCTAGGTGAAAATCAAGTTCTTGAGCAAGAAAGATTTGCATGAAATAATCTTTGCTAATCAAAATAACCCTCCCTCAGAAAGGATATCTAACTTACTAGATGACGTTGATAATGGAAGAGCAAAACTAGTCACAACTTCATACAATTATAACAATAGTTTACGTCATTACAAGCAGAAATATCGCAAAAAAATATCATCAAAAAAAAAGGAGTATTTCGATAAAATTATTATCTTACCTTCCCTTTATTTGCGCTTGACAATAATTGTAATTTTATTTATTATGTGGTTTTATATTGTTGAACCGTTTTTTCTACTCAATCCTTTTTTATGGTCTGCTCAAAATAAATGTAATCAAGTTCTAACTAATGAAAGGAAGCAATCCTTTAACATAAGGGAATCTTGTGACTCCATAATTAATGGTTTTACCAAGAATAAGTCGGCTTTATATCTAGCCCATAAAAATTTTGGAAGAGCAAATCTAGTTTATTGGAATGATCTTGATGCCTCCGAAAAAGCTGAAAGGAAAGACAAAGAAATCAAAAAAGTACAAAATCATTTTAAATCTGCTGAAGAGTATAATCCAAAAGATCCACAAGTAAAATTCTACATCGCTTTGATGGAAGATTTTAAGTATTTTGATTTTGTACGTGAGGATAATAATCAAAAATGTTTGCTTTGGCCTGCCAGTAAACGCTATGAAAAGGCAATTAACCTTTATAAAGATGTGGCAAAAGTTGAAACTGTAGACAATAATTTTTTTGCACTGCTTGAGTTGGGTCATTTATTAGTTAGCAGAGACGCAGGTAAGATATCTAAAAATTTAAAACATACCTATTGGGACGACTTAAATGGATATCAGAAAGCGATAGAACTTTACAATAAGCTCCAAGTAGCTGACCCGAACGTAAAGCATACAGTTTTGTTAAGCAAGGCTAAAGCTCAACTACTTAATGCTGAATATCAACTAATTAATTATTATGGTGAAAAAGCTCAAAATAATCGTGAAAAAGCTCAAGATTATTTTGAAAAAGCTCAAGATTATTTTAAAAAAGCTCAAAAATATTTGACAGATATTTTAAAGGTAAAGCCAAAGGCTTATCAGATTAGGTACTACCTTGGCAACTCATATATCTTAGCTAATAATCAGTATAAGGAGGCCATTATAGAATATGAAGAAATTACAGAACCTGATGATACTAAATTTTTCTATTATGCATTGCGAGATGCTGGTTTTGTGTACTATCTTAATAAGAAGTATAATAAAGCTAAAGATAGATTGGATAGAGCACGTGAGTTGGAAGTGTCAGAAACGCCAATTGAGAAAGAAAGAAGGGAGTTGATGGAAAACTATTTAGAAAAAATTGAAAAGAATAAATGTGATCAACTAGATACAGATAACAATATTTGTGATATTGAAGATCGAAGTAGTCTTAAACAAAAGTTGATTAAAGCAGGATTTTTCCAGGCCAAATTGGAGTTTCACGACAAAAAAAGAAGAACAGATCCATTTATTAATGTTGCAAATGATAAATTGCATGAGTGCGAAAAGAATCCTGAATTTTAAATTTTTTATTCCAGGATATAGCAATTATACGAAATGTGAGGGACAAAGCGATCCCCCTAAATCCCCCTTAATAAGGGGGACTTTGAGGTTGATAATCGTACCTCATAACTGCAATAAACGCTATAGTTATACTAGTAATCCCTAATATTGCTATGATGTGGAGTCGTCGCCAAATATTACAATCTAGTTTTGTAGGTTTAGGCATCGCAGGGACTGTCTACCAATTCTTTAAATCGCGACCTACCGCCACGGTTAACGTACCTAGGTTCACCACAGATGAGCAACTCTCAGCAAAGTATGTTGGATTTGATCCTATAAATTGTCTACGAAGTTTTGATTATGGTCGTGTTAAGCAGGAAAATGGACATCTGATCAGGGAGTTTGAAATCGTTGCCGATCATACCCCGACTCAGCTAAATAAATTTGTAGGTTGGGTTAGCTGGAATTTTAATCATCGAGTTCCCGGTCCAACATTAAGAGCGGTAGAAGGTGATCGGATTAGAGTAATTTTTCGGAATCAGGATTCTGCTAGTAGTCATAGCATTCATTTTCATGGTATTCATCCTGCTGAAATGGATGGAGTGACTTCAATAGGCAAAGGTAAACAAACTGTCTATGAATTTGAGGCTAAGCCCTATGGCGTTCATCTTTACCATTGCCATGTTAGTCCTGTTACTCGCCACATTAGCAAAGGACTGTATGGTATGTTCATTATTGATCCTCCTAGAAAACGCCCTCCCGCCGATGAAATGGTTTTAGTTATGTCAGGTTATGACATTGACGGAGACATAAAAACTGAAGACATAAAAACTAATGAACTTTATGCGTTTAATGGCTTACCTGATTTTTACAATAAACACCCTATTCCGATTTATCAAAATCAGTTAATAAGATTATATATACTGAATATGATTGAGTATGATGTGGCTGTAACTTTTCATATTCATGCTAACATGTTTAAGGTTTATCCAACCGGTTGTACTATAAAGCCAACTATAAAAACCGATGTCATTACTATGGGTACAGCGGAACGGCATATTTTAGAGTTTGCGTATCCTTTCCCAGGAAACTATATGTTTCACCCTCATCAAGACCAAATTGCTGAAAATGGTTGCATGGGACAATTTTCAGTTATTCCTAGTAACAAATTTTTATAACAGTAAACGTTATGAAAAATATACTCAAATACGTTTTTATTACTTTAGTTGTTGCCCTTTTGGTGGTAGGAATCAGGTACTATTTACCTAGTAATACTCCTACTAAAACTAGTGAACCTTTTTCTAACTCCGAACCTGAAAAAATATTAGATGAAGATTATATCAAAAATCTTGGTCTAATGCAAGGTCATCTGATTGCAGCCAAAGATTTATTAAACGGGGGAACCCCAGATCAAGCACAATCTCATTTAGAACATCCTATTGAGGAACTTTACGGGGAAATTCAAGATAAATTAAAAGAGGAAGGTGTTGATAATTTCAAAAATAATTTGGAAGATCTATACGAAAAAGCTAAATATCAACCTTATAGTCAAGACGTAACTAAAGAACTTGACGGAGCAATGGCAAAAATCAAATCAGCTATAGATAGTTTTTTTGAAAAAAATAAGAATCTTCAGTCACCGGAATTTGCTGAAAAGGTGATTATTAGTATTCTTAATACAGCATCGGAAGAATACGAAGCTGCCATTGGAAGGAACTGTAATATCGTTGCTCCAATAGAGTATCAAGATTCCTTTGGTTTTGTTAAATATGTATACAACAAACTTTCACAAAAAAGTTGGGTTCCTGATCAAACACGAGAGAAGATGAAATCTGATGTAAAAAACCTTCTAAAAGCGTGGTCTCCAAATAAAGATAAACCGTTTAAAGGAAAGGTAAGTGAACCTCCTAATTGCCTTGAGGCACTCTCTCCATCTGGAGAAACTGAATCTGTATATCCACCTAAATATCCGGTAATGACCCCGGCTCAATTATCTGAGGAGATTGCCAAAATTTCTAAGTGAACTAGGTTTTATGACATCCATAAAGTCTGGTAACTCAATGGCAATTCCAAAAAATTTTTTGGATTTTATAAAACTCTAAGAGAAGAGGAAAGTATTCGAGTGCATCTCATTTTTACTATTTGATGCGGTGGTGCGTTACGGGGCCGGCTTTCCCAGTGGTGGCTACGAGGTAAAAAATGACGGCGAGCCGCCCCTAACGCACCCTACGCAATATTTTAAAATATGAGATGCACCCAAACTATTCAGCTACTACTAATTTTTTACTTAGATGATTAGTGGAATTTCTGACAATTGTAAAAGTCATATTATTTAGCTAGTCTTTTGTTAAAGATTAAATGTAAACTTTACTCGTACTACAGTCATGCCAGAAGAAAATTTTTCTCAATCATTCAATATCACCGTTGGTCAAAACTTGTCTAATAACACAATTGGAGGAATGGCGAGTGGCGATATGGATGTGACCCAAAATCCACAAATTAGTACAAGTGAATCTTCTCAGCCTACAAGTGAATCTTCTCAGCCATTAACTCAAGCCAATGTGGTTGAGTTAATTACCAAGCTTGAAGAACTGTTTCGCAGCTCAGATTTACCGGAGGCGGAGACATCTCAAGCAATCAAGTATTTGGAAGCTGCTAAAGAAGAAGCACAAGAAGAAGAGCCTGATAAGGATTTTGCTGCTAAGAATTTGCAAAAGGCTTGTACAGCTCTCAAAGTTTTAAAAGAAACTGGTGAAACGGTTGAAGCAGGAACAAACTTATGGAAAACATTTCAGCTTATTATCACTAAGCTTCTGCCTTGGCTCGGGAAAGCTAGCAGCTACTTTATTTAAGGTTAAACAAGTCATGAGGTCTATTGACAGTAGTGTAAAGTTCACCAGTAATTGGATGACAGTCGAGACCGACAAGATTACGTAAGCCATAGCAAAGGTCTGTTGGTTTGAGCCGTCCAGATTCATAACTTGTACCGATGCTCGAGGTAAGGGTTCCCTATCGACATTAGACCGTGAACCAATAGAGTTGAAGGTTAGTAGATTGTCGGTTAGTAGGTGTTGCTGGTTAGTAGGTGTTGCCGGTTGAAGGTTAGTAGGTGTTACCGGTTGAAGGTTAGTAGGTGTTGTCGGTTGAAGGTTAGAACCTTGGCCAAAAGGCCACGCTTCGCGAACAACCTTCAACCGGTTAACCTTCAACCAGTTAACCTTCAACCGGTTAACCTTCAACCAGTTAACCTTCAACCAGTTAACCTTCAACCGGTTAACCTTCAACCGGTTAACCTTCAACCAGTTAACCTTCAACCAGTTAACCTTCAACCAGTTAACCTTCAACCGGTTAACCTTCAACCGGTTAACCCTCAACCAGTTAACCCTCAACCCTATCTCCCCATAGCCTCCAGTTATGCCTACTTCAGGCAAAGCGTATCCTCATATACCATATTTATGAAAAAAAACATATAAATAAATGTTGCAAATTTTTTCAAAATAGGTTAAGTTGTATTACAGAAGCTAACAAAACCCTAGGAGATCTATAAAAATGACTCAAGAGCAAGAATCTAAGTTCGGTTTCACCAATTTTTCTGAAACCTGGAATGGCCGTTTGGCAATGCTTGGTTTCGCCATTGGCTTGGCTACCGAGTTGCTGACTGGTAACGGCATTCTGGAACAACTAGGTCTTATGTAATCGGCCATAAGCACTTGGGCGCACACCGTGCGCCCCTAAAGTTGATTTGTGTTCTACTCAATATTGGAAGCAATATCGCAAGCGCTATACTTGCATTTCTGACAAAGATTGCGATCGCAGTCACTGAAAGCCTTACACAATCTAGGGTTTACCCCCATTGAAGCTCAGCAAAAAAAACAACAGTGTATTGTTCTTGAGCGATCGCTTAATCCTTCCTAAGAAAATACCTCTCCCCGTTGGAGCAAGAGCAACTATATTTTTTTGCGCTTGAGTTACCCATTGACAGGAAGTCCCAAATATGAAATAGGGTATTGAGGTAGGGTAAGCGCATCTAACTTAAGTAAGTTTAGAAAAATCTATATTTGTGAATTGTAACTAATAACAATCAAGGGATTGGAGCTGACTAAAAATTTTCCTATCTACTTAGTTGTTAATTGCTCAACAATACCCATAACTTCACTGCGGGTTAGTTTAGATTGTCCGAGGGCTAAAACATCAAGGGTGGCATGAGCTAAAGCCAGGGGAATTTGGCAAAAATTTCTGGCTGGACTATTCTTGATGAGAGCATTGGTGTAAGCATCAGCTAAAGACAGATTTCTCCGAGCATATTTTTGTAGCTCCTCTTCGCTCCAGCCGTTGGGAAAAAAATCCACTTGCCTTGTCAAATCTTCAGAGCGGTTACGTAGAATGTTGACTGCTTGTAAACCCCGACCAAAACCAACTGCATAACTACGGTTAGTTTGGGTACCATCATACCAAGCCCATAAATCAGAAAGTAACAATCCTACAGACCCGGCAACGCTATAAGTATAAGCATCCAAATCCATTTCTGTATTAATTTCCCAACCGCATTCAGCCCAAGCTGCCATTCGATCTGCCATAGCTGCGCTAGCTTCCCAAATGCGAGGTGCAATGGTTTCCGGTGCTAGCATTGCCCATTCACCAATCCGAATGGTTACTTCTGGAAGTGGCTGTTCGTGCTTACTCAAGGCTAAAGATAATTCCGAGGCACTGAATCCATTACCTATACCTTGTAGACCGAAACTAATTTTTCGCAACAGTGAAGCCTTGGTAGGGTTATCAAGCTCAAAATTATCTTCAATTTCGTCAATTGCACGCATACACAAGTATGCAGAAGCAACAGATTCTTGTAACCCTCCTGGTAAGCAACTAATTGGAATGTAGAAAGTTCGACTAGTTTCTTTTAGAATTCCTAAGGCATCTTTACATAGTTGCATAACTTTACCATTCTCATCACCACTTTATATTATTATATGCCTAAATTTTAAAAGATAAATACTCATCAATATTGAATTTATTATGTATTTTTTGTCAAAAGGACTTAGGCAGTTGACTTAGTTTCGCTCCCTTAAGCACTTCAGGTGTGTTTCAAAATACAATAAGTTAACAATTTTGGGTGATAGGGATTTGGGTAAATACGGAAATAGGGAAATACAAGGCGCATTTACTGAAAACTAAGCCAATAAGTGTCTTTCACACCTGACTAATTAGTCGGCTTCAATCAAATGAAATGACTAACAATGGGCGATTCTGAGCAAAATTAGTGTTCGATAAATTTGCTCCGAATCACGACTATTTATTCTGGATAATGTAAATAACTAATGCAAAAAGTGGCGCATACCGGTGAGCACCATGATTAATCCCAGTTCATCTGCTGCCTGAATCGAGTCTTGATCTCGTAAACTACCACCCGGTTGCACAATTGCCTCAATCCCTGCTTTAGCAGCTGTCCGCACTGAGTCATCGAAGGGGAAGAATCCATCACTAGCAAGGATAGCGTTTTTGCTATTTTCCCCAGCCTGTTCTAAGGCAATATTGACTGCACCTACCCGATTCATTTGACCCGCACCCACACCTAAGGTTGTGCGATCGCGTGTCACGACAATGGCATTAGATTTAACATGCTTACACACCTTCCAAGCAAATAATAATTCTGCCATTTGGTCAGGAGTAGGTTGCTTTTGGGTCACCACTTGCCAATTCTCAGGATTATCCATAGCATCATCCGCAGCTTGTACCAGAAACCCCCCTGCAATAGCTTTCACCGTTTGGTTTGATCCGGTCTGTAAGTCTGGTAATAGCAACACCCTTAGCTTCGACTTAGCACTGAGAATTTCTTGAGCTTCTGGTTCACACCCTGGAGCGACTACACATTCTAAGAAAGTTTTCTTTAACGCCACAGCTGTAGCAGCATCAATGGGTTGATTTAATGCCACAATTCCACCGAAGGCAGAAATAGAGTCAGCATTGAATGCTTTCTGATAGGCTTGCGATAGGGTTTCTGCCAACGCTACCCCACAAGGATTGGTGTGCTTGAGAATTGCTGCGGCTGGAGTGTCAGTAAATTCATTAATGATCCGCCGTGCAGCTTCTAAATCCACCAGGTTGTTGTAACTGAGTTCCTTACCCTGAAGTTTAGTGGCTGCAGCCCAACCTGTGGGAACCGTTCCGGATTGATACCACGATGCCGGTTGATGGGGATTCTCGCCATAGCGTAGAGATTGGCGCTGTTGTCCAGATAAGGTAAATCGTTTTGGTAGGGACACTGGATCTTCGTAGCCGATCAGGTAGGATGCGATCGCATGGTCATAGGCAGCGGTATGACCAAAAACCTCTATAGCGCAAGCCTGACGGAATTCGATTGATGGTTGATTTCCATTCTGGCGCAACTCCTCTAAGTAATCCTGATACTGACTGGGATTACACAGCACTGTCAGGTGAGCATAGTTTTTCGCAGCTGCCCTCAGCAGTGTTGGACCACCGATATCGATAGTTTCAATTGCTTCTGCTAAACTCACGTCCGGTTTAGCAACAGTCTGTTCAAATGGATAGAGATTCACCACCACCAAATCAATGGGACGAATCTGGTTTGTCTCCATTTCTGCCACATCTTCGGGCAAATCTCGCCTTCCCAAAATTCCGCCATGAATTCGTGGATGTAGGGTTTTAACCCTACCACCTAAAATTTCTGGAAAGCCAGTGTAATCAGACACTTTCGTTACCGGCAAACCTTCTGATTGCAAGGCTTTAGCCGTTCCGCCACTGCTGATTAAATCAAATTCAAATTCTTCTACTAGCTGACGGGCAAAGTCGATTAGTCCAGTTTTGTCAGATACACTCAGCAGTGCCAGATTTGCCATTTCAAACAATTTTACAAAAAGTCAACCGAATTCTGAATTATCAATTCAGAATGCAGAATTATTAGTTGCTAAATTCAGGATTCAGCAACTTAATAATTCAGAAATAGTTCAGAAATCTTCGACCCTACTTCTGGATTACGGATTCTGCACTCTGAATTATTTTTGTCAAATTATCAAAAGGTTTTTTAGGGTAAATTTTAATAATTCAGCTAACTGGGGTAGGAGCTACAAATTAATTAGCTTACCTACTACTAGTCCGGAATGAATTATTTCAATTTTTACCCATTCTTGCTAATTACAACGGATGGAAAAGTAGATCCGGGAAAAAGCGGTTAAATTCAATCAAAATTCCAGCCGTAATGGTCATCCAAACAGCCAATAACACTGGTGCTAGGGACAAATACTTAACTAAATCCTGCATGGAACATTCTCCTAAAATCGTTAACTATTTTAAGACATTTTGGCACATCAAGATAATGCCCTGTCTATAAAAGCGCGAAAATTTGATTAGCGAGAACGACAGTAGTTTTTAGCTAACTTTTCAGTGCTAAAAGCGTTCCCGCGAGGGAGTCTAAGTATGATTGCTAGCGTGGTGAGACAGGAATCTCATCATCTTTAGCAAACATTTCACCAGTGGTGATTTCTTTGAATGCTAACAAAGGCCATGAGGCAGCCAATAGCATCTTACTAAATGCCAAGGGGACTTCAATGATGATTTCTTTTTGTTCTGGGTTCTTACCCTTTTGAATCGCTTGTAGATAGCTGCGACCTGCCCAGCCAATCCAGCCAGTGATATAGAGGAAGAGTAAGCTAGGAATCAGGAAGTCACCCATATGGGAGAAACGACCATCCACAATCAAGTGGGGATATCCCTCATCACCACAAAGTGCTTGAGAATACCGCTCAAATCGGTTCGCACCGGAATTGGGGTCAGCTGTAGTGTTTACGAACTCAGCCTTCCGGGCTTGAAATGCAGCAGACTCACTACAAGGGGTGAGATGATCCAAAGAAGCAGAGGCTGGGCTGATGGCGCAAAACCAAACAGAGACGGCAAAAATTAAAGCTAACAATCGTCGCATAGAAAGTGTCTCCTTTTGTTAAGAAACAAAAAGTTTTTTGTACAAACCAAAAGATCAAATTATTTGTACACTCAGGCAATCTTACTCTGAGCCGTGTATCTAGTAAAGTTTAATTAACTAAAAGTAGTGTTTCAATAAAGGTCATTGGTGAATGGCTTGTGTTTTAGCAATAGAAACCAGTTGTGATGAAACAGCTGTGGCGATTGTTAAAAATCGTAAATGTTGTAGCAATATCGTTACTTCCCAAATTCCTATGCATCGGCAGTATGGCGGTGTGGTGCCAGAGGTAGCATCCCGTAGCCATCTAGAAACCATCAATCATGCGATCGCGCAAGCCCTAGAAGCAGCTCAACTGGACTGGGCAGCAATTGATGGAATTGCTGCTACCTGTGCTCCCGGCTTAGTGGGCTCTCTACTAGTGGGGGTCACAGCTGCCAAAACCCTGGCCATGGTTCACCACAAGCCGTTTTTGGGTATCCATCATCTAGAAGGTCATATTTACGCCACCTATCTCAGTGAGCCAGAACTACAACCACCATTTTTGAGTCTCTTGGTGTCTGGCGGTCACACTAGCTTAATTTATGTCAAAACCTGTGGTAGCTATGAAATACTGGGCGCAACCCGTGACGATGCTGCAGGTGAAGCCTTCGATAAGGTAGCACGATTATTAAAGTTAGGCTATCCCGGAGGACCAGCTATAGATAAGTTAGCACGAGAGGGCAACCCCAAAGCCTTTCCCTTGCCAGAAGGTAAGATTTCCCTTCCTACTGGTGGTTATCATCCCTATGACTCCAGTTTTAGCGGTTTGAAGACAGCGGTGCTAAGGCTGGTGCAAAAATTCGAGCAGGAACACTTAGAAATTCCAGTGACCGACATTGCTGCCAGCTTTCAGGAAACCGTAGTGCGATCGCTTACCAAGCGTACCATTGCTTGTGCTCTCGACTATGGTCTGGACACGATTGTGGTTGGGGGTGGGGTGGCTGCCAATAGTGGATTGAGACAACAGTTGCAAGCTGCAGCAACTGAGCATAATTTGCGAGTTATTTTTCCTCCCCTGAAGTTTTGTACCGATAATGCCGCAATGATTGGCTGTGCCGCAACTGACCATTTAAATCAAGGACATACTTCCCCTTTGACTTTGGGAGTGCGATCGCGAATGCCTATCACTAAGGTAATGGAACTTTATTCAGAGGTTGAAGGTTGAAGGTTGAAGGTTGAAGGTTGAAGAGGTTGAAGGTTGAAGGTTGTTCGCGAAGCGTGGCCAAAGGCCAAGGTTTAAGGTTGAAGGTTTAAGGTTGAACGGGATTGCGTGGCCTTTTGGCCAAGGTTTAAGAGGTTGAACGGGATTGCGTGGCCTTTTGGCCAAGGTTGAACGGGATTGCGTGGCCTTTTGGCCAAGGTTTAAGAACCGGCTAACCTGTAACCGGCTAACCTGTAACCAGCTAACCTGTAACCAGCTAACCTTTATAGTTAGTCCAAAAGCACAATCGGGATGACAGGATTTGAACCTGCGACCCCTTCGTCCCGAACGAAGTGCGCTACCAAACTGCGCTACATCCCGATAAAGCCATAATTTAAGATTTCATCTATTTTATCATGCCTTAGGGGCAATCCGCCCCTAGCTTGCTAGGATCAAGATTAAAGTAACGTAACTTAAATTTATATATATATATAGTTGGAGTATAACCAAGAGTGGTAGTTAAACCAGAATGGTTGCGAGTCAAAGCGCCCCAATGGCAGCGTGTCGGCAATATTAAAGAAACCTTAAGAGATTTAGCACTCAATACTGTCTGTGAAGAAGCCTCTTGTCCCAATATCGGAGAGTGCTTTAATGCTGGTACCGCCACCTTTTTAATTATGGGACCAGCCTGCACCCGTGCTTGTCCCTACTGCGATATTGACTTTGAGAAAAAACCCAAAGCCCTTGACTCCACTGAACCCACACGCCTAGCAGAAGCCGTGCAGCGCATGGGTTTAAATCATGTAGTTATTACCTCTGTCAACCGGGATGATTTACCTGATGGTGGTGCTTCCCAGTTTGTACAGTGCATTGAAGCCATTCGCCTGGTCTCACCTGATACCACTATTGAGGTTTTAATCCCAGACTTGTGCGGGAACTGGGATGCCCTCGAAACGATTCTTCAAGCTAAACCCGAAGTCCTCAATCACAATACAGAAACAGTACCCCGACTCTATCGGAAAGTAAGGCCTCAAGGGGATTATCAGCGTTCCCTCGAATTACTGATGCGGACGCGAAACTTGGCTCCATCAGTTTACAGCAAATCTGGTATAATGGCAGGTTTAGGAGAAACTGATGCTGAAGTCCGGCAAGTTATGGCAGATTTAAGGCAAGTAGACTGCGACATCTTAACTATTGGTCAGTATCTTCAACCCACTCAAAAACACCTAAAAATTGCTGAATTCATAACCCCTAAACAATTTGATACTTGGAAAGAGTATGGTGAATCCCTCGGTTTCCTGCAAGTTGTTTCCTCTCCCCTCACCCGCAGTTCCTATCATGCCGAGCAAGTTCGAGAATTAATCGAGCGCTATCCCCGATGAACGGTTCCATGGTTGCAGGACAATAGACAGTAACAACTAACAATCATAATGACCAAAATCACTATAATCGGAGCTGGTGTTTGGGGTACAGCCCTCAATAGCCTAGCCTCTAAAAACGGTGATCAGGTTTGTTTGTGGTCCCGTCGGAGTCAGACAAAATTAGCAGATGCTATAAAATCTAGCAGTATTATCTTGTCTGCTGTTTCCATGTCGGGGGTAAATTCTGTAGCGCAACAGCTAAAGTGTTTATCAGTATCTTCTGACGTGATCTTGGTCACAGCGACTAAGGGGTTAGATTTGCAAACTACCCGTACTCCCTCTCAAATCTGGCAAGCTGAATTTCCCAACAATCCTGTAGCGGTGCTATCGGGTCCCAATCTTTCCAAAGAAATTAAACAAGAACTCCCAGCCGCTACAGTAGTAGCTAGCACAGATGTAAAAGCAACTCAGAGACTACAACAGGTGTTTTCTTCGCCAAATTTCCGGGTTTACACCAATCGAGACCCCCTCGGTGTAGAACTAGGGGGTACCCTCAAAAATGTAATGGCGATCGCATCTGGAACCTGTGATGGTTTACAACTAGGCACAAATGCCAAAGCAGCTTTGCTAACCCGTGGACTTACAGAAATGATCCGTATTGGTACAGATTGGGGTGCTAAGGTAGAAACATTTTACGGTTTGTCGGGACTAGGAGATTTACTGGCAACCTGTAGTAGTAGCCTCAGTCGCAATTATCAAGTTGGTTATCAGCTCGCTCAGGGTCATAAACTTTCAGATATTCTGGCCAACTTGGAGGGAACAGCAGAAGGGGTCAACACTACAAAGGTTGTGATGGAACGAGCTAAGCTCAAAAGAATTTCAGTACCCATTACTTATCAAGTCCATCGATTGCTCCAAGGGGAGATTACCCCCCAAGCTGCTGTTGAAGCTCTAATGTTACGAGATACTAAGCCAGAATAATGGTCTGATCTCGAGTGCGTTCCCGTAGCAGCTCTGAACGCGCCCCGCGTGGCCTTTGGCCTTAAGAGTATCGCAATGATCATGAAAAATTTACGTGCACCAGCTAGTATCCCTTGCTGCCTGAGTGCGAAAGGTCTCCTGCTCCGGAAGCTCGCCTGCTTTAAAACTCAGACAGGAAAACTCAGACAAAAAACTGCGACATTTTGCTGTTGTCTATGACAAAAAACTGAGACAAAAATTGAGACATTTTGCTGTTGTCTATCAGGCATTCTGAAAATATAGAATCTTTAGAGACATGGCACTGCTTGAGCTAAAGCGACTGCATCAAGACATTGCAAACTTTGGTAATCTTTTATAAAGTTTTGTAATGCCATGGCCAATCTGGCAACATAGCTAGGTGGCACTAATATTTGATAACTCTGGTAATTCGGCAATAATTTGGCAAATTTGAACACTGTGTATGCACTTATTCATAAGTTCGTTGTTTCTTAAAACCCATTCCAGCAAAGGATCTCCGCAAGTAGCTTGCCTACTGCTTAGTCCTTGGTATTAGTCCCTGATACCCCCAAATAAAATTTTTTCTTGAATTAGCGAGAATCTTTCTGGAATCCCCATGATGCGCACTGTAGATTAATACAGCTTTTGACCAAGGTCTCTATTTACCTATAGAGTTACTTCTAAAATAGCTCAAATCAATAGCTGAAATCAGGAAATCCCGTTCCTTTAGCCATCTATAAACCTTTAGCATAATGCGGCAAGGTAGGGTGGAGACATCGGGTGAACCGTTAGCTACGGATACTAATAAGGGCTACCAGGGAAACCGGTAAGTCTTGCCGGAAAAAAATTTTAGTAACTGTTTCTCCGGTCATCATGGGTGGGAATTCTAGTACTAAGTGTGACAAACACAATTCCGTGTTGTCACTGGTTGTAATCGAGAGATCATTATGCCAGCCACTCCTTTCTATGCCGACACAGAATTAGATCACGAGACTTCTGCCTATAGCTTTGAGCTTAATGGCCCAAGGGACGATGGGGAAGGATCAGTGGATGACTTAGTTGATGTGGAGATTGAGGGTGTAGACGCGGCTAGCTTAACCAAAAATAGCACCCGTCGCACCACCGACCTAGTTCGGTTATATCTCCAGGAAATTGGTCGGGTTCGTCTACTGAGGCGAGATGAGGAAGTCTCGGAAGCTCAAAAAGTTCAGCGCTACATGAAACTACTACGGCTGCGCAATAAATCGGCTATATCCGAAGATAAAGTCATGGAGCGCTTTGTCCACCTGATTGAAACCCATGATCGTCTAGCGTCCCAGTTAGGTCACCGTCCTTCCTTGGAACGGTGGGCAACCGCTGCAGGAATTGACGTTTCTCAACTGAAGCCGAGTATGTCAGCTGGCAAACTGCGTTGGGCAGAGTTAGCCGAACTAACATCCAAAGAGCTAGAGCAGGTACAAGCTGAAGGGCTCCAAGCTAAGGAACACATGATCAAAGCTAACCTACGTCTGGTAGTGTCAGTAGCGAAGAAGTATCAAAACCGTGGCTTGGAACTCCTAGACTTAATTCAGGAAGGAACTCTGGGATTAGAGCGAGCGGTTGAGAAATTTGACCCGACCAAAGGCTACCGATTTAGCACCTATGCTTACTGGTGGATCCGTCAAGGAATCACCCGGGCGATCGCTACCCAAAGCCGTACCATTCGCCTGCCAGTTCACATTACTGAGAAGCTCAATAAAATCAAAAAAGCCCAACGGAAGATTTCCCAGGAACGTGGCCGCACAGCAACCATTGACGATATTGCTGTGGAATTAGAAATGACTCCGGCTCAGGTACGAGAAGTATTACTACGAGTACCCCGCTCTGTTTCTTTGGAAATTAAAGTTGGTAAGGAACGAGACACCGAACTGGGAGATTTACTCGAAACTGAGGAAACCTCTCCAGAAGAAGTGTTGATGCGAGAAGCCTTACAACGGGATTTACAGCAACTCCTAGCCGATCTAACCAACCGTGAACGGGATGTGATTCGGATGCGGTTTGGCTTGGGAGATAACCAGCCTTACTCTCTCGCTGAGATTGGTCGCGCTTTGGATTTATCTCGCGAGCGGGTACGCCAAATTGAAGCTAAGGCGTTACAAAAGTTGCGGCAACCCAAGCGCCGTAACCGAGTTCGGGATTATCTGGAAGCTTTGAGCTAATCCCTTGGTGACATATTCCCACACTTACCTATTAACTTCTTACCTATTAGGAAAGTGTGGGCTTATTACTAATCTTATCCTAGCTATTCTTATCCTAGCTATCACCCTAGCTATCCCAAGTCCCATGGGTTCTAGTTATTGAAAATTTATTGAATTTCTAAACACCTGAGGTTAAATATCTCAGGGAGCACCCCGATCTATTTCATTGTTAGTAGACAGACTTGAGCTGACTTAAAAATAGGCTACCCGGGCATCAAATCCTTGCGATCGCAATTCATAGGAACGACTTTCCGCTTCACTACGGCTAGAAAAAGCTCCAGCATTAAAATAACCGCCTCGACCGTTATCAGATATATTCTCACGAGTCAGAGTCGTCTGACGTAGCACTTCACGCAGCACATTATCATTTTGAATGGGGATCACCACCACATAGCGATTCTTCTCAGGTTCAGAAATTAGATCAATAAGTCCCAATGCTTGCAGGGTTTGTAAATCAGCTATACCGGTTGGAAGTAGATTATTATTACGTATCTGAAATTTAAACACTGCATCCTCAGTTTGTCCGCCATAGCTCCCATCAATAGCACCGGGTTTAAACCCTCGAGATCTCAACGCTTCCTGAAGCCGTCTAACCTCTGGACCGCGATCGCCTCGTCGTAGTTCACTGCTACGGATAGGAGTACCAAATGCTATGGGTTCTTCACGGCTATTGTCAGCAAGAGGAACAGGCATATCCCCAGGCAGGACTCCAAACGATTCTGGTTGAGTAAATAATGCATTAGATAGTGCTGTTCTAGTTTGTGATCCCACAACCCCATCGGCCCTGAGACCATAGTATCTTTGAAATCGAATCACTGCTTTTTCTGTGGCCAGACCAAAGTAGCCGGTTGGGTTGGCATTGAAATACCCCAGATCTGCCAACTGTTGCTGAAGTTTAGTAACAGCTGATCCACGAGACCCTCGTCTGAGTCCAAATTGATTAACATTCCTACCGGATGGTGCTACTCTGGTTTGTGATGGAAAGAGTAGTGCTCTGGTTCGTGGTCCGACTTCCCCATCAGCAGGAAGCCCCTTTTTTCGTTGGAACCGAATCACAGCATTTTTAGTAATTGAACCAAAATAGCCAGTTGGTTGCCGATTGAAATACCCGAGTTCTTGCAAACGACGCTGAACCTGTGTTACATCAGCTCCCCTACGACCTTCCCGCAGCACCCTTTGGGCTAGGGCTTCTTCTGCCATCCCCACAATGCTAAGTATGGCAACTAGCAACAGTAAATAAATCCGATGATAAGCAACTAGCTTATACTCCTTGAGCCACTGAAACAATTCTTCAATCGACTCCGTCAAGGCTGTAGGAGTATCTGCTAGTTCTTCTGCGCTTAAAGCAAGATGAAGATAGGCAAGGGTCTCCATGATTATTCCAAGGAAACTTTTACCGTTAGTCTAACAAATAACAGTACAGCATTGGTAATGTTTCGGACAAGAGAAGCTCAGAAATTTTACGTAATCCGATAGTAAAGCATGTAGTTATAGAGCAAGACTCTTACCAAAACAGAGCAATTCTCCTCTATAACCATAACGCAATAGTTTTAAGTCATGACCACTATTCGTCACTGGAGTACGTTTCTCCCCCTCTTAGCTTTAGTCTTGAGCAGTTTAGGGGGAGTAGGGGCTAGAGCTACCGTAATTCCCAACACCAATTCCCCCAACAGCATCTCCTCGGCCAAACCAACCCAAGTGCAGACTCAAGGGAAATTTCAACTGGCTCAGGGATTGATGGATCAATGTCGCGCTGCGGCTGAGTCAATGTTTATCTACAAACAGCGATCAATCTCTAACCCAATGATTGCCTTAGAACCTTATGAACAAGTTATTCTGGCCGAAGACAAGGTTAGCAAAGATGGTTGGATCGCGATCAACTCCCCCATTCCTGGATTTGTCCAAGCCAAATATCTGAAGCGCTGTGGGGAAGGAGGAGTACGCCCTAATCGAGCACAATCTCTCTGCCGCCAAGCTGCTAAGTCAATGTTTATCTACAAACAGCCATCAATCGAACCAATCAGAACCTTAGAGCCTAATGAAGAAGTTATTCTGGCTGGAAACAACCCTAGTAAAAATGGTTGGATCGCGATCAACTCCCCCATGCCTGGATTTGTCCGAGCTAAAGATCTCAAGTTCTGTCAGCAGACAGTAAGAGTAAGCACTAATCAAAGACAATCTCTCTGTCGCGAAGTTATATATAAAGGTAATGATGGTATAGCTGTCCGTAGACGACCCGATATTAACTCTTCCCGACTGGGTCTTGTCTCCAATGGAGTTAAAGTAACACTGGTCAACCGTCCCCCTCAAGAGCAATTTTTCCTGGACTTCCAAAGGCGCGAGTGGGCAAGAATAACCTATCCTGTTAATGGATGGATGTCTAACGGGTTTCCTGCTCAGGGTGAGCAGAATCTTTTGGTTTGTTCCAATTAGCCCACTACAGAATTAGCAAGTTGTTAATTACTTATCATAGGAATTTCGTTGGGTGCATCTCACTGTCTTGATGCCGTCGCTCATGAGGTGGCCTCCTTTTACCAAGCTACTTCGCTGCATCGCTTTTCCAAAAATACGACCATTGAAGGCTAATATCATTTCAGGATAATATTTACCCATCTCTCCATGTCCCCGCGCCCCCGCCCCTGAGTTATAGATTTACAACAAAAATATACATGCCTTTCGTTTATACTAAGTCAGCCTGATGTAACAAGGCACCAACTAAGCCAGCCATAGCAGTAATTCCTATAGCAATCATTGGGTGTTGACCTTGGCTGACGGCAAAGGAAGTGACAATCCCTGCACCCAAAGCAGCAGTAACAGCAGCACCCAAAAGATCTTTATTTGTATTTTTGTTGTACATAAACTTGTTAGCCAGAAATTCAGTTAGGTAGAAATTTAACTTTTTTGATGGTGTTAAAAGTTAGTTTCATAACCCTATCATTCTGGATTCTGGCCTTGAAGCTAGATCGGCAATATTGCAATCAAGATTAATATTTAGCTAATTTTCTTAACAATAACCAGACTTATTATAGCAAGTCTTATACCCATGAGGTACAAATCTCTGGGTTAATGGGAGCAGGGAGCAGGGAGCAGGGAGCAGGGAGCAGGGAGCAGGGAGCAGGGAAGTCGGAAGTCGGAAGTCGGAAGTGGGAAAAAATAATGTGTACCTCATAGCTATGAGCAACGCTATAAGTATTGATTAAGTATTGAGTGTTGAGTGTTCCTCAAAACTATTAGTTGATTTTTTTAACATTACCTGCTTTAACCCAACCTTTTTGGTCACTATCAGGCAAGCGTACTCTCTGCCATCGCTTATCATCACTGTATCCGAGGATGATCAGGGTCTGATTGTAGCCAATACCACCAATGCGTTGAGCGTTCAGGCTAGGGGAGTCCCTGAGAATCAACCCCTGTGGCCAGGTAACACTGGCTCGATAAGCACCCGGTTCCAGTTTTGGTAAAGGACTAGGACTAGGAATGGGTTTGGGAGTTGTTGCTGGTTTAGACTGCCCAGATGAACTGGTGGGTTGAGCTTTTGGTGATGGTGAGGTCTTGGGTCGCTCCTCAGCAAAGACGGGTTTTTCAGGCTCAGCTGCTAGTTTAGTAAAGAAGTAATAAACTGTACCAACAGCAGCACCTGCTAAGATGGCAATGCCAAGAATAAAACCAATGATAAACTGAGCTATCTTGGACAGATTCATGGGAAGCTATTAAAAATAAAGGTTGAACGCGATTGCGTGGCCGAAAGGCCAAGGTTAACAGGTTGAAGGTTAACAGGTTGAAGGTTAACAGGTTGAAGGTTGAAGGTTAACAGGTTAAAGGGTGAAGGTTAACAGGTTAAAGGGTGAAGGTTAACAGGTTGAAGGGTGAAGGTTAACAGATTGTTCTAGCAACAGTTAATGATAAAATTCTAAATTAATCTAGTTGACATTAATCGATAGCGTCGATCATACTTATCAGGTCAAGTCAATTTTATTAGCCCTACTCCCTACTCCCTACTCCCTACTCCCTACTCCCTACTCCCATTAACTCAGGATGAAGTTTCTCACCCAATTGAAAACTGCTATATTATGGTTACTTATTGGAGTTGGCGCTGAATCCGATCATTTAAGGGGGTATTGCGAGAAGCCATACGAGCTTTTCCGGCAGCTGCCCAATCCTGTAAGAATTGGATTTGCTCTTGGGCTGTCCGTGCTAAGGGGATAATTTGGCTAGCGGCTTCTAGAATATCATCTGTAGTGAAGTCTCGGTTTTGGCTAAAGCCGATGTGCATGGCTTCGATCAGGGTCTGCTCAATTTCTGCTCCGGAAAAATCAGGGGTTTCGTAGGCTAATCGGTCTAAAGCATAACTCTTGAGATTATGAGGTCGCAGCCGGGATAGGTGTAGATCGAAAATAGCACGACGTTCTTCCTGGTTAGGCAAACCAACAAAAAAGATTTCGTCAAATCGACCCTTGCGAAGCATTTCTGGGGGTAAGGCTTGGATATTGTTGGCAGTAGCGACCACAAATACTGGGGATTTTTTCTCCGCTAACCAGCTAATAAAGGTACCAAAGACACGACTGGTTGTGCCTGCATCCCCTTTAGAGGATAGACCTGAGAAGGCTTTGTCAATTTCATCAATCCAGAGGATGCAGGGAGCAAGAGCTTCGGCTAGCTGAATCATCTGGCGAGTACGGGATTCTGATTCCCCTACTAAGCCACCAAATAGACGACCGACATCTAAACGTAGCAGGGGTAGATGCCAGTGGTTTGCGATCGCTTTTGCAGTTAACGATTTCCCAGTTCCTTGAATCCCCACTAATAGTAAACCACGAGGATGGGGTAACCCGTATTGTCGCGCCTGTTCTGTAAATGCTCCACCCCGTCGCAGTAGCCAGTCTTTGAGGTTGTCTAAGCCACCGATGTCGGAAATTTTTTCTTGGGTTGGGTAGAACTCTAGGATCTGGGTTTGCCTAATAGATTGGCGCTTTTCTTCTAAAATCAGTTCTACATCTGAAGGTTGGATTGCATTATTAGAGGCAATCCCACGAGCTAATACTCGACGAATTCTTTCTAAGGAAAGACCAAGAGCCGAGCGCACCAGCTCATCAATGATTTTTTCAGTCAGATTTTGACCCGTTGCCCCCAACAAACGTTTCACCTCAGCTTTAATTTCCGATGCCGTTGGTAAGGGGAATTCCAGCACTGTCAGCACTTCGGTTAAATCCGAGGGAACCGACACTTGGGGGGTAACGATAACTATATTCTTAGGCTGGGATTTGAGGGTACGTGCCAGATTTCTGAGTTTACGAGCAACTGATACATCTTCTAAGAATCGGTGAAAATCTCTTAATACAAAGATTGCAGCAGCACTTTCTCCAATTCTATCTAAAAATTCTAAGGCTTGTAAGGGATTGCGGCGTCCAAAGCCGATATCATTAGGATTTCCTTGGTAACCATCCACAAAATCCCAGATATAGACACCACGATTACCCAAACGTTTAGCGGATTGCTTGATCGCTGTTTCCACTCGCTCTTCTTCTAGAGTGGGAATATATAACAAAGGGTAGCGAGCACGTAGCAGAAGCTCAAACTCGTCATTGAAATTCATATAGCAAAGGGAACAGGGAACAGGGAACAGGTAGCAGGGAGCAGGGAATATAGCGTCAAAAATTATGACAATTCCTAAACGGATTCCTATATAGGAGCCAATTACTCAAACAATAAATACTAGAAAAAAATAATTAAACTTTAAACATAGCATTTTTTATTTCCAATAAACTTGGATAACCGCTCGGCTGCTAGTAACTCCCTGACCGATTTACCTTCAGCATTATACTACCAGGCAACTCACTATCCAGGAAGTTTTCTCTTCAGGGATTCTAGAGCGCCCCAACGTTGATCCCGTAGTTGATCCCGTAACTGTGCTTCACTGTTATCGTTAATCTGGATACCTATACATTCTTGGTCACACAGCTGCCGTGGCGGAATTGCCAGACATAGTTGTTCGTATAACCAAGTGTCTGGATAAAAATACCCCTGAGCTGGAAGGGTTTCTTGTAAATCATCCCAAGTTATCTCCTCCTCTAGGGATTCATCCGACAGTTGGTCAGCTGAGGAAGCTAACCAAACTAATTCGGATGTATCGATGCTTAGGCGGTGGTTGTACTGTTTTAAGCAGCGGTGACAAGTCAAGGTAATGATCGTTTCTGCTTGAGCACAGACCTCCAGGTAATTTCCTTGATGAGCCACTTGCACTTGACCTCGAACTGGGGTCAGTGTCTGTAAATCCACCAAGAATTGATTGACCGGAGTTACTTCTATTTGCTCTGGTAATTTGAGCAACTCAGGAATATAGATAGCCTCCATAATGCTTATCCTTTGCAGTTGACTGTTAAGCGTTGATGGTTAACCTTGAGCTTCTCAAACACTCATAGGACTTACGCATTTGCCCCCTAAATCCCCCAATATTGGGGGACTTTGACATCATTACCCCCCAATATTGGGGGGCTAGGGGGGCGAAATCCACTTAAGCGCGTAAGTCCTGACTCAGCAAAAAGCGACCATTTATAGACTTAAATAGTTATATAGACTTAATGCATTATGTTAGCCAGGTGATGGGAATAATCCCAAGTGCAATCAGCAGTGATAGAATAAAAACTCTTAATCTGTCAATACCTGCGACGCACCACCAGTCGTCGGTCTGGCTCTTGCCCTCGACTAAGAGTTTCTAAATCCTCAAAAGCCTTGAATAGGGTATGGACTTGACGCCGCTCTGCTGCCGATAGGGATTTCAATTCAAATTCTTTCCCGGTCTGACGGACTTTCATAGCAGCGTGTTCAGCGATCGCTTGAAGTTCCACTTGCCGTCTGGCTCGGTAGCTATCGATATCGATGACGTAAACGGCTTGTTCTTCCTCTTCATGACCCAAGTTAAGGAGGGAATTGGCTAAGTACTGGATAGAATCGATAACTTCCCCTTCCCGACCAATTAAAGTTTGAGTGTCTTTCGAGGTCAGTTGACTATTATCGATTGTCAACCAGTAGCTGGGTCGCTCTCCTAGGGGAGCGTCACCATCAGCTACCTCTATACTGGCGGGCAATCGAGATAATCGCAGGAGTTCTTCTAACCACTCTTTACCACGCTCCTGATGTTGATTTACCATACTAAACTAACTTGATGCCTTTTTCTTTGAACGCTTGGGCTCAAAAGGCAATGCCTCTCGACCCTCTCCAGACTTAGCTGCTTGTCTTTTTGCCTCTTTTTCCTGCTGCTCAACTATTTCTTGCAAATTCTCTGGCAGAGGTTCTCTCGATAGAATGAAAGTCTGGATAGTTTGAAATATATTAGCTACAACAATATACATCAATACCCCAGCTGGCAGGGGAAAGAATAAGAACATGCCAGAAAACAATACTGGAGTAATCTGATTAACTACCTTTTGTTGGTCACCGGCTTGCCCTGCACCTGCACCTGAACCAGACAACAGCTGGTTGACGTACAAACTGATCCCAAAGAAGAGAATCATACCTACGATATCCCAGTGGATAGTGCCATCGTCATCAAAAGCACCCACTCTTCCTAAAGCATCTATAAATAGAAAGCCTTTGTTAGCAGCTATTCCCGTTAAGGTTCCCTGAAGCTTTACCTCTCCAGGCATCAGGGCTTCTAGTGTCCCATCTTCAAGAATACGTAAGCGGTCTTCTCCGTTGACTATTTGCCAAGTGGGAGTGATATCGGTTTCTGGATGCTGAGCAATTAGTTGATTTAAGGGTTGACCTTCAACAGTTTGAAACTCTACTTTGGTTTTTTCCCCAACTACCAGCTTATTTCCTGCCGGAAGTAGGGCGATGACTGGTTCATGTAAGCCATCGGTAATGTAAATATTTTGGGGTTTGGTGGTAAAGACTTTAGGCTGGATATATTCCAGCTGTTCTTGGGGAAAAATTTGTAAGTTGACGTCGTAGTTAATGTTTGCAAAGGGTGATCCCCGCAAGGTGGCAAATAGGGCAAACAGAACCGGCATTTGTACCAACAGTGGCAAACAACCGGCTAGGGGGTTGCCAAACTCTTGGAACAGCTTACTCATTTCTTCCTGCTGTTTAGCCGGGTCATCCTTGTAGCGCTCTTTTATTTCGTCTTGCCGCTTCTTCATCAAGGGTTGGGTGACTTTCATGCGCCTCATGTTGCGAATGGAGCCAGCATTAAGAGGGAAGAGGGCAAAGCGAATCACCAGGGTCAAGGCTATTATGGCTAAACCATAGCTAGGCACAATCCCGTAAAAGAAATCCAGGATTGGCAGCATGATGTTGTTGGAGATAAATCCGATACCAAAGTCCATTCGTTTGACGTTAACCTAGGCGCTATTGTAAAGTTTTCTGTGTCTAATGTAACTAATCTCCGTCCCTATGCGGTTCGGGTTTCCGACATTTATCAGGTAGATCTAATTACATCAAGCAGTTTAGCCGATTTAGGTGGCAAGATGTAGGCAACTGAAGACCAGATCAGGGCAACTCACCCATGTCAAGGTTTTCTTTTCAATGTGCTTTCTACATCATTTTGATGGCACTAACAGCTTTGCCTGTTTTGTCTGCTGTTCGTTCGGCAATGTAGTCGTAAATTTCTCTAAACCGGGGTATTGCCCGCATTTCCAAACGGCTACCATCTTTTAGGGTAACGACAATATCTCCCCAAGTTCCTATACCACGGGGAACTGTGGCAATCTTAGAAACTTCAGAATAGATCACATCTGAGCGATCGCGTCCCCGCCAACCCCCAGTTATTGATATGCGGCGGCTGGTAATCCGATACCGTAGCCATAGAGCCCGGACTATAGCAGCTACGGTTAGAGGTATGAATATAATCGTAAATGCCAACAATATGCTAATGATCAGATCTCCCCGGTGGGGGCCACCCTCATAAAATACATCTTCTCTAATGCCCATCCAACACCTCTGCTTTTACCAACAACTTTTCTAATTCTCTCAAAAGTTGTGCATATTCGCACTCTCTAGCTTCTGGTTTTACGATTACGACTAGTTTCCAACCGGGGGATAGGCGTGGTAATAACTGCCTGAGGGCGGCTCGAAGTTGCCGCTTAATCCGATTTCTAACAACTGCTTTCTTACTGACTTTTTGGCTGATGGAGATGCCAAGACGGGAGGGAGGGTGATCCTCTGGTAGGGATTTTTCTGGTGCAATGGTTTCTTTGGCAATCGCGGGAATAGTACTCTGTTGTAAACCCCGTAATGTTAGGTAACGCCCTGAACGACGAATACCCCAGCGATAAACTGTCTTAAAATCTCGCCAGTGCTTAAGTCGATTGGCTTGAGGCAATCCCAATGCTTAACTGTAATCCTTGATTAATATCAATTCCTTGATCAGGATAAAGGCAGAAGAGCCACGGGAAATGGCTGTTTCTTAACCTTTTACCTTTTACTTGCAGCAGGTCGGCATCAATGTTTGGATGACTAGACCGAGAGACGACGCCGTCCCTTGCTTCTGCGAGCTCTAATCACATTGCGACCATCTTTGGTGCGCATCCGGGCACGAAAACCGGATTTTCTTTTTTGCTTACGGTTGGTTCCGCCTAGAGTGCGTTGAGTCATGGGTTTGCTGGAGGAATACTATTAACGAATACTATGAAGGATTGATTGCCTACTATAGCTGACTCTTGATCTTACCATGTCTAGGGGTGATCTATCAAGCTAAGCGATCAGTTATCAGTTATCAGTTATCAGCTTCAGCTATCAGCTATCAGTTATCAGCTATCAGTTATCAGCTATCAGCTGATGAGTTAGGTCACAGGCTAGAAGCCTGTGCCACAAGGCTGACCGCTGACCACTGACCACTGACTGCTTACATCCCTTCAGATAGTTTAGTCCTGGAATGCTGTAGTATGGGATGGCTCCTCTGTTGAAACCACCTTCAGTAACTTCCGAAGACCTTGATTCCACTGTTCTAGTTTTAAATAGTCGGTCATTTCAATTTCCTCAATTAAGGAGTTAAGGGATTCATCAAGATTAGCTAGCTCTAGGATTTCCGCCATCCGATTTGCTTCTAATTCCGACAAAACCGGAAGAGCTATTAGCTGGCTATACTCTTCTGCTTTTTTTTTTGCTAATTTATTGTTTTTTCGTTTAATTATGCTCATTATTTTTATGAATTTATCCTGTAATTTTATTTGATAAAGTTTTATTAAATAAAATATTCTACAAATAAAATTGTTTAAAAAATATATTTTAATTAATTAAGGAAGATTGGGGCAATCATATCAGGAATGCCCTCAAGCGGTTTCCGCACCCTAATTAGCTATAGGTAATCATAATATTTTGTTTACTTATGATGATTTTTAAGTTCAAAAAAGATTTTGCGCAAACGCTTTAGGGCACGATTACCTCGCTGTCTGGCAGACGCCTCAGTAATATCTTCTCCCTTAGAAGCTAGATGGCTCACTACTTGTTTCCAAGACAAGCCTTCTATTTCCCGTAAGACGATTAGCTTGTAGTCCTTTGGGTCTAATTTTTTAAGGGCTAGCTCCAACAGCCTTAAGTTTTCATCCTCAGAGTTATCGCTGTCTTTTACTGCTCTTTGATGCTCTATTAAATGAGAGTCCCATGACTGCTCTTTTTTTTGTTTCCGGCTCATCTCACGGATAACATTTAACGAAGTCGCCCTGATCCAGGCTCTAGGATTTTCAATCTCTTGGCCAGAGTCTAGCAGTTTTATTCCCCGTAAATAGGTTTGATGAATTACATCGTATACTTGGTTATCCGGGAAATTAAATTGCCGTAGGTTTTTCTTTATTCCATTGATTAATGCAGCATAAGATGTTGCTTCATTAGTTTTTCAAGAGGTTGGGTTAACTAAATGTTGAACCACTGATTCAAACTTTTCCCGAGGGGTTAAAGTTTTTTCACCCATTGATTAGGTCTCCTATGGCGACATTGAAAACCACCTCCTGTTTGTCCTTGTTGATAATGCATTTTCGCTAGTGGTAAAGATGCAGTGATTTAGCTACCTACGGTGTAGTCAAGGTTCGGGGTTAAACTATCAACTTGTGTGCCACCACCAGGGTAAGTTGTGATGGATAAGCACCTACACAGAATTAATTACCTACTCGCAATCTCTGTAACCCTTACATTGTAAGGCTTTGATTTTTGTAAAATGTGTAATTAATTTTGTGTACTTGCTTAGTTGGCGTTGCTTAATCAAGGAATGAATGGGCGATAATTTGTTTTTTTTAGAGCCTCCGAAATACTACCTTTTTTGGAAAATATGAGATTGGTTTCTCAAAATTGGTCACAATTATCCCCAAAATTAGCAACGCCGCTTAGTTTGCATTTAGTTCTGTACTTTTCCTCTATGGTACGGTAAGTTTTGGTGGATAGTTTACTTTTTGCATGGTACAGTATCTCCTATTTTAGGATTTGTTTTGCAAGTAATAGCTAGCGCTATTGACTACTTGAAGAGACGACCTATTTTTTAGGCTCAGCAGAATATGCTGCTACGCAAATCATCAGATTGCCTCTTCTATATATATGTGCAGAACTGTCAGAAAGTGTGACACCCTCTCAGGAAAATTTTCAAAAAAAAAGAGGGTGCTTGAATTTTGAATAGCAGCACCTCTAGAAGAATGAGCCAGTCAATGTCACAAAATCCTTGAACCGGCACATTAACTATGTAGCCTCGTAATCAGACTCTAAAGCTGCTAGTAGACCTTGAAAGAACATGCCTACTAATTTGGCGTTGCTGAATTGAAGTATGAATGCGCGATCGTCTGGTTTTGGCAAAGCCCCCGTTGGTTCCCTCACAGGGGTAGGTTTTTTACATTTGGGTCGGGAGCGGTGCGACCCGTGGCGAATTTAATTCGCCTACGGAAAGCGCACCGTAGGAAATCGGGAATCGGGAATCGGGAGTAGGGAGTCGTCAGAAGTAGGAAATGGTAAGACTTATTACTGAAAATTTTGTGTATTTTAATACATATGGTAAAAATGTGATATTTAATGAAAGTATCTACTCGCCCCTTTATAAAAAACTTACCCTTGTAAGGGCTAAGGGGGCGGAATCATACCCAGAATCAGCAACGCCACTAATTTTTACCAAGAATTCTTTGGCTTAGGAATTCTACTGTTAGTAAAAAGCCTGCTGGATAGTTTGTAGTTTCTAGGCAGGCGCTCAACAGAAAATCGTGGCTATTTCAACATTCGTTTTTCAGTGCTCAATCATATGTTACAGAATCACCAGACAAAACCAAGTAAGTACACCTCTGCCTTGTCTGAAGCTAGGTCAGGGAAGCACAACTTCCCAGTTTGGCAAATTACCTTACCGCTCTGTGGAGTCCTGATCTGCGCCATCGGAGCTATCACAACGGTCTATATGATCAACGGTCGGTACTTTTTTCACCTCAAGGCTACTCCCAAGGAAATCGATGTAAGGTAAGTAGGTCGTGCAAGAAAAAAGGAGGTATGTTACAAATTATAAAGTGTTGCCGGAAAAAGGAGTCAGAGGTATGGGAGCCAGACTGAGAGTGTTTCTCACCCAAGAAGAAGAAAGAACGCTCTGGGAGTTGAGGAGAGCCACCACCGTCGGTCAACGAGTCAAAGATTGGCCTATGGCCACGCTACGCGACCGAGCAGAAGCGGTTCGTTTAAGTCATCAAGGCGCTTTATGTTGAACAGATCGCCACTCACCTGCACTCGACAGCTAAAACGGTTAGGAAGACACTAAACGCCTGGAAAACGAAAGGGTTGGGAGGACTATGGGAGGCATCAGGACGAGGGCGACAAAGAAGATGGAGCGAAACGGATATCGAATACCTAGAAGACTGTCTAAGAATTGACCCAAGAAGCTACAACAGCGTACAACTCGCCGAAAAACTCTCTCGGGAACGGCAAGTTGACCTTAGTCCTGAGTATCTACGTGACTTTCCTCAAAAAAAGGGGGTGATTTGGAAACGGATGCGAGTGAGTCATCAAAAACGGCAAGATCCACATCAGCGGCTGGCTAAGAAGAACGACCTGGAAATGCTTGAACTAGCGGCTGCTGCCGATGAAATTGACTTGCTTTACCTCGACGAATCGGGATGCTGTTTGTGGAGTGCCGTCAGCTATAGCTATTACTTTAAAGGAGAGCAGAAGCGGCTTGAACAGACGAAAAAACGGGGGAAACGATTGAGTCTGTTGGGTCTGTGGCAACCGTTGGTGACATTTATATGCAGTTTGGTGTTGGGGAGCTGGAAAAGCGAAGACTTCATCAAACTGATGGAGGAACAAGCCCAAGTGGCTGGTGCAATTTACCAACGTACGGGTCGAATCCGTGTTATTACCCTCGATAACGGCTCGATTCATAAGAGCTCTTGCAAAAGTTTTTTGTGATATAATTAAAGATTAATTATTTTTTGTACAACCGACTGAAGTTAAGCATGAAATATTGGAAAGCCACAAAACTATCCTCTAAAAAATTCAAACGACTTACAGGAATTAGTCCCAAAACTTATAGGCTAATGGTTTGTTTAGTTAAAGGGAAAGATGCTAGTAAAAAGAAAACCGGTCGTCCCCCTAAATTAACAATTGAAGATCAAGTATTAATGGTTATTCAATATTGGCGAGAATATCGCTCGTATTATCATATCGGCATGGACTGGGAAGTTTCAGAATCTACAGTTTATCGAACGGTTCATAAAATTGAAAATATATTAATTCGCTCGGGAGA
Organism: Moorena sp. SIO4G3; assembly: GCF_010692305.1. Taxonomy (NCBI): domain Bacteria; kingdom Bacillati; phylum Cyanobacteriota; class Cyanophyceae; order Coleofasciculales; family Coleofasciculaceae; genus Moorena; species Moorena sp. SIO4G3. The sequence continues at coordinate 57,667 of NZ_JAAHIG010000033.1, forward strand.
ATTTAGTTTGCCAGGCAAGAAAAAATTCTTAGAATCTTCTTTGAATGAAAAGTTGATTGTAATGGATGTCATGGAAAGTCCAATTGAAAAACCTCAAAAGTATCAAAAAAGTTTTTTTAGTGGAAAACAAAAAGAACATACTTTAAAAACACAAATCATTATTGAGCAAAAAACGTTGAAAATACTATGCTTAAGACATGGAAAGGGGAAAATGCCTGAGGGGGTGACGAAATGAGCTAAAACGCAGATTCTATAAGCGACCTAGCCCTTAAACCGCGTTGATAATACTTTCGTTGTCTTGATGCAGTCGCTCATGGGGGAAACCCCCAAGACCGCGCTGCATCGCTTATTAGGATTTAATTTCATTAATTCGGTTACTAATTTTAGACAAACATCCTTAAAATTCATCCAGGTTTGACCATACAAACCAACGTAAAAACTGCTATGCCTCCGCTCCCTACGTCCAGATTCTTTTACACGAGCTACATAGTTTTGTATTCCTTTACGTTTAATAGTTTGACCTTGGAAAGTTGCAGAAGTGTAAGCTATCGCTATCAATAAAACTATCGAAATAAACCGTTTATCCTCAAGCTTTGTGTTTTCTAAGTTATAACCACCACTCTTGAAATCTCTAAACATTTCCTCTATATTAAATCTTTTTTTATAAGCGGAAATCGCCAACTCTAATTTTTCAAAATTTGTCAGAATAAACCATCCTTCTTTCTGCGCTATTCCTTTGAGTTTACGTTGCCACTTACAAGCCACATTAAAATTTGAAAATCCACGAGTTTTAGTAACTGTCTTGATGCAGTCGCTCATGGGGGAAACCCCCAAGACCGCGCTGCATCGCTTTAACTCCTTGGATAAATAAAGACAATCCTGGTACTAAACCTAAATCATTAAGTTGAAGCCAATTAGTTTTTTTATATTCAATAAACTCGTTCTTTTTTAAGCGTAAGCAAAAATACACACCCAAGTCCTGTAAGTATTTTGCTAATTTGACAGAGCAAAATTCTCTATCTCCCAACAGGCAGATTTGATAGTTTTTAAAAAGCGGGATAACTTTTGACAATATTATTTGTTGTTCTGTTAGATTACTACTCCCTAACTTTGGCAACAAAGTAAAATATACTGGAAACGCCCTGTCTTGATGCAGTCGCTCATGGGGGGAACCCCCAAGACCGCGCTGCATCGCTTTTATCCCAAATGAGGCTAACCATGAATAAATTAATACGACCCCAACTTGTTCGATCTATTGCTATATAAATTAGTTGGTCCGAGGTAAAGTATGTTTTCAAAACTTCTTCAACTATTGGAAGCCAAACTTTTTCAATGGTGAGATTTGGCAGCGATAAAAATCTTTGTATTCTTTTTCTTTTGCTTTCAAATTTAATGGGTAAAGGGAGAGCATTTGCTAACTTTTCCAAACTGACTTTCTTGATTAATTGTAAAAGATTAATCAGGATTTTTAAAAAAATATAATCGGCTAGACTTAATTGACTTTTTAGGTGGTTTTGGTAGAATGTTGGTAACATTGTCAATACGTAGGTCTTGTTGCAAATTTAGAGACCTACTTTTTTTTACCACAAAATGCTACTAGCTTTACATAGCAAGCATTTCAGCCTGTTTCGTCACCCCGTCAGGGAAAATGCATGATTTTCAACTATTTAAAACTAGTGGAATAAAAATCAACAAATTAGTTAAAATTATAGCTGATAAAGGATATCAAGGAATCTCCAAAATTCATGAATTGAGTGAAACTCCTATTAAGAAACCTAAGGGAAAAAATCTCAACAAATCACAGAAAAAATATAATCGAGAACTAAATCGATTAAGACTTGTTATTGAACATGTTAATCGTCGGCTAAAAATCTTTAAAATCCTGTCTTATCGATATCGAAATCGCCATAAAAGATTTGGATTAAGGGCTAATTTGATTGCGGGAATTTATAATCGAGAATTAGCGGGATAAAATCAGCTAAAAAATAAAATTTATAGTTAGACATTCAGGGATTATTTAATAACTGAATTGGGACTTCATGTCAAATTTTATAATTGAGCACTCACGCCACAAAAGTTGCTCGAAAACCTGGGGAGATTATTACTATTTTTACCCCAAAAATTTTAAACAAAAACAAACCCTAATTATATCACAAAATATTTATGCAAGAGTTCTATACTAGTCTTGCTGTAAAGCAGAAACTTCCCCAATGGGAAGCGATGGGACTTTACTTGTTCTTTTTGCCACCTTACTGTTCCGAGATGAATCCCATTGAGTTGGAGTGGGAGCATCGCGGATCGGGATCAATTGGTCGCTCAGATGTTTGAATCGGAGTCGGAATTAGCGTACTACGTGACTGTAGGACTTGAGGCTCTTCGAGAGCGCAATGGACATAAAGTTGAATATGTCAACCTGCGAGGCATGAAATAATCCTTTACATACATCTCTTTTTTTTCCTGGGACTACTTATTACTATGACATTTAGGGCATTCCATGGTTTTATTTTTATTATACCATTTTTTGATTCAGCAACGCCGATTCATTTGGTCACCCTGGGGGAATTTGAGCAAATTGTTAACTTAACCCAGGAGCATCAAAGGATTCTTCAGTTTCTTGGTGCCCTGAGTGCCTGACACAAGTACCTCAAAAGCTGATGATGTGTAGGTTCTGGTGGTCGATTGTGAGGGGAGGCTCTTAGGCTTGTTGTAGCACCAGGGCGCTTGCTCGCTTGTGGAGAAAAAAGGGTAGAGGGATATGCGAGGCTAGAGTCACGACACAACTAGCCGATCAGAACATCTCTAACTCTACCCAAATTCATCATCAACTCTTAGACTTCTTGCGTCAATACAGTAACTATCGGGATTTACGTCATCTAAAAACCTTAGCTTGGATGGTGAGTGCCTTGATTAGCAGTGGTCAGCTAAGCCTTTCTGCCTGGGAACCCTATGTATCGAGCCGAGCTAAACTGGCTCAGAGCTTTGAACGTCGGTGGCATCGGTTTGTGAGCAATCGACTCATTAGTGTCAAGAGGCTATATATTCCCTTGGTGCTATTGGCATTGAAAGATTGGTACTCCCACCGTCTGTACCTGGCTCTGGATACTACGGTACTATGGAATCGCTACTGTATGATTCATCTGTCTGTAGTGTGTTGTGGTCGTGCCGTGCCATTTCTGTGGCAGGTGTTAGAGCATAGCAGTGCCACGGTGGCTTTCGAGGAATATCAGCCATTGTTACGCCAAGCCCGATGGATATTGCGTGAACATGCTGATGTGATGCTATTAGCCGACCGAGGTTTTGCCAACCATGCCCTGATGTACTGGTTGCAAGGGAGCAATTGGCACTACTGTCTGCGATTACCCTGTGATATTCATGTGCATGGTCCCCGTCGCTATCCCACTAGAGTCAGTCATCTGTGGCCACCAAAAGGAGAAGCCTTACTGTATCACCACGTGGGTTTATGGCAAGACGGGGAATACCGGTGTCATCTTGTGTTAGCCAACGTCAAAGGGGTCAAAGAGCCTTGGGCGGTTATGACCGATGAAACCCCCAGCTTAAAGACTCTATGGCAATACGGTTTAAGGTTCCGAGTCGAGGAATTATTTTTGGATAGTAAGTCGGGAGCCAAAGAAGCTCGAAGACTCGCGCATCCGCTCGGCAAGCGCTCTCGAGCGACTCTACCTCGTCGCTGCTGTGGCTCTACTCTACGGCACGACTCAGGGCATGGCCGTTCAACTTGATGGTCTGCGTCGCCAGGTTGACCCCCATTGGCAAAGAGGCATCAGCTACCTGAAAATTGGTCTGCGCTGGCTTCAGGGAGTTCTCCACAAAGGTCGTCAACTTTTAACACCTATCCCCTTGTTGCCCAAAGACCCGCAACCGTGCTTTGCGCCGCTCTTAAAGCTCGCGAGGATTTTTACGTTCGCGTAGCGTGACCAAAGGTCAATCGCATCTGGTTTAAGCGGATTCAGTCGTTACAGTGTCGAGCCTGATACACATGGGTTTCACCCAGATGTGTCCGGCACTCAGCTTGGTGCCTCCTGCCAAAAATATTATCTATTGCTCTGACCAACCTGCGGAATGTGGGATATAGTGTTGTTAGATTATATTAACCTAATAAAGGAGGTTAAATGGCCAAAAAAGTAGTGCTTTGCCTGATGGTTGTATTAATGTTGGGGATGGTGCAGATGGCGACCCCGGCATTTGCTGGTGGAAGATTGTATTGCGGTCTGACCCAATACGAAAATTACTGTGTTGGGAAATTAACCGAGGGATATGAGGTATTCATAGAATTAGTAGATGATTGCCGGGGTTGTCAACCCGTTGTGGATGTTAAGCCCATCGTTTGGGCTGAGTTGGAACTTACCAATTTTGCGGAGCATTGGCAAGACAGTGGGTATGTCTCGACGGAGAGGACCTATCAATTAACCAGTGAAGGTCCGTGGTTGCTGGTCGATTATGAGGGAGAGGTAAATTATATTGTAAGCCCACACAGCGATCATTCTTTGGAATGTATGGATGGAAGCGGAGGCAGAGGTAGAAATGACCCGGAGGGCGAGTAAATCACCCAAAGGTCACCCGGAAAAAAGCTCAAAAGAGTAGAGTAGCAATCGTGAAGAAAGCACCATATACCGAAAAAGACGAAGAAATCGATCAGTGACAGACCTATGGGGAGATACTCTTAGTTAGAGTCGAGGGAGGCTATTAAACCTCGCCCCTCTCCTTCAGAACTGTACGTGAAGGTTTCCCCTCATACAGCTCCTAGATATTCTCTCCTTTCGGAGTGCAAAGAGTGTATCTGTTGGTGGCAGCTCTGGTGAACTGCTAGAAGGTTCTTTTTTGACCAATTGTCGTGGTTTCCATCGATGTGATGAAGGTGTACAGATTCGTCTTCTAAGAACTTCAACCCACAGTGTCCACAGGAATGGTTTTGTCTTTTCAATGCGTCGGAAGTAGCATCGGAGTATAACCTGGAATTCCGGTTACTCCAGTAAACTAAGTCTCCATCGTAGGGTGACTTAGTCCCCTTTACGTTCACGTGTTGGTTTTGTTTATAACCTACCTTTGGAAAGGCTTTGCCACATAGTTCATTGGCTCTGTACCGACTTACTTTCTTTTCCTTTCGGAACTTTCGGTGGGCAGTATTGCGCATAAACCATAGACAATCCCTAGAGCTACTCATGTCGCAGCTGCTGTGGTAGTTGCGCCATCCGCGAACGATGGGGGCTAACTTCTTAGCCTTGACTTTGGCACCATAATTCGAGCTGTTGACTACGGTTTTAATCTTCTTACGTATGTTCCGGTGGTTCTCCTCTGAGGGAGTGCATCGGAACTTTCCGTTTTTCTGGACGCGGAAGTTCCACCCCAGGAGACGAAACCTTAGAATAAAGAAGCCTTAATTAATAATTTTTAACCCTTTTTTGCATAGTCTGTCCCCTGTAAAGGCTTCTTTATTCTTACGGTAACTTCATAGGAAGTCAAAACCGTCTGTCGCTTTAGTTAGCTTAGTTTTCTCTTCACTGATTTCCATTCCTCTTTTGGCCAAGAATTCCTTGACTTTTTGGAGGATTTTCTCAGCATTATCTTTTGGTTTTAGGATAAACACCATGTCATCTGCGTATCGCAGTGATGTATGAATATCTTCTATTCCGTTAAGTGCCACGTTGGCTAATAAAGGGCTGACCACACCACCTTGGGGTGTTCCTTGCTCCGGGAATTCCGGATTGATGCCTGCTTTTAAGCATCTGAAAATCCCCTGTTTCAAACACGCAGGTGCTAGCAATCTATCCATGATGGAGCTGTGTGCGATGCGGTCGAAGCATTTCTTGATGTCTAGTTCTATGATGCGTTTGGAGATGTTTGTGTTGTTCTTATTACTTTTTAGATGTATTTGTAGTCTTTTCTGAACATCTTGTGCGCATCTACCTGTCCTGAACCCGTAACTGTCCCCACTGAATGTGGCTTCATGTGCCGGTTCCAGGGCGAATTTAGCTAGACATTGCCATGCTCTGTCGGCTATGGTTGGTATCTTCAACATCCGGGTTTTCCCGTTCTTTTTCTTGATTGGTACTTCCCGTAGTCCGCTATGGTGCCAGTCCTGGCCATAGTGGTTCAATGTTTCAACCAGTTCCATGCGTTCTCTGTAGTTGAGACTTGACTTGCCATCAACTCCAGCCGTCCTTTTGCCTTTGTTTAGCTGGGTCACTTGTCGGACTGCCAGAAGTTGTGCTGAGCGGGATTTCATGATGAGTTTTTGTAGAGACCTCGCTTTCTTAAGGTCGCCATCTCGAACTGCTTTGTATACTCTCCGTTGTAGGCGGAATAAGTTTTGGCGGAGTTTCTTCCACTGTTGACTTTTCCATAGGTCACTATATCTATTAGACATGTGTCTACCCATACTCTCCTAGGGTTTGTATATTCTGAATACCCGCCACCAGTTTCCGGTGGCATCCTACCCGACAGTGGGGATTAGGTGTGGCAGCACTTACTGAGGTTTCGACCGTTCCTCAGACCCAAAGGCTGTCGTTTTTACTCGTTCCATCTATCGGATTGTTTTGGCGATTTAGGGTGGTTCATTCTGCCTATTCCCTTCTCAGAGATTACAACTATCACGGTTAAAACGTTGTGAGAATGAAGGAATGAAGTCTCGCATTTGTTGTTCAGATTGCGGCTTTTAATTAAGACATTTTTCTAGAACCTATTTACCCATGTCGCCTCCCCGTTAACAGCAGTGTGGATAATCTGTTTCACCTCTGATTCTGTCCTGGTGCCAGCTTCACTCTGTGGGTTGCCGCCCGCTCGGTGTGGCCAAGGTAGGGAGTCACTTATCTCTTAAAGGGGTGGGTTTTCACCACCATCCGAAGGATAGTTAAGATTTTTGGGATATTAATCCCGCGAATCTCCCTAGTTTTACCCCTTCTGTTTCAGAAGGCTCTTCCTAGGAACGAGCCGCACAACCGTCATTAATCGGGATAAATCCGTACAAAACGGTCAAGGTTCAATTTATTGTCGCCTGAGTGAGGGGTGGTCATACAGTAATTGGAGTTAAACCTGCCACTCGTCTGTCTAGGCGTTCCTCATATCTCGATGAGGAGTTGTTTGAAAGCCTGAGCAAAGCTCATGTTTTGAGTCAAGCCAACCAAGCTCAACCGCATCAAGCAGACTCAGTCCCATTCCTTTCAGACAACGCGCGGTACGGCGCAATAATACCGCCTGAACCTCGGTCTTATTCATATACCGAGTTATTTCGAAGTCGGTACCGCGAGCAAGGATGTTTTTGGCAGCATTATAATCAGCCTGCAACACGACCGGAGACGAAACCTTAGAATAAGGCAGCCTTAATCATAAAGTTTCAACCCTTTTACCCATAGCCGACCAACCTTAAAGGCTGCCTTATTCTTACGGTAACTTCTAACCCATCAAATCCGGTAAAATTGTCCCCAGTCCTTTTCCCTAATAGGGTTATTACGGTCGATGTCCCCTATTACGGGGAGCACCTCCGCTCCAAAACCGTGCGTGAAACTTTCGCCTCACACGGCTCCTAAGTATCTTTTTGGCTCCAGTGTAATTGCTGGTGGCAACTTTGATGTACAGCCATAAGGTTGTCCTTTTTCCAGTTGCTGTGATTTCCATCGATGTGGTGGAGGTGTACTCGTTCTTCACCGATGAATTTCATTCCGCAATGTCCACAGGAATGTTTTTGCTTTTTCAGGGCTTCGGTTGTAGCGTTGTTGTATAGTTTGGAGTTTCTTCCGCTCCAGTAGGCTAAGTCTCCGTCATAAGGGGACTTAGTCCCTTTTACATTCACATGCTGGTTTTGTTCGTACCCGATTTCTGGAAATGCTTGGTCACATAGTTTATTAGCTTTATATCTGTTTACTTTCTTTTCCTTTCGGAATTTATGGTTTGCAGTTATATTCATAAACCATAAACTGTTTCGTGACCCGCTCATATCGCAGCTTTTGTGGTAGTTCCTCCATCCACGCACGATGGGCGCTAGCTTTTTAGCCTTTACTTTAGCACCATAATTCGAGTTGTTGACCACGGCTTTAATCTTCTTTCGTATATTCCGATGGTTTTCCGCTGAGGGAATTGACCGGAATTTTCCGTTTTTCTGGACGCGGAAGTTCCACCCCAGGAGACGAAACCTTAGAAGAAAGAAGCCTTAATTAATAATTTTTCACCCTTTTTTGCATAGTCTGTCCCCTGTAAAGGCTTCTTTCTTCTTACGGTAACTTCATAGGAAGTCAAATCCGTCTATCGTTTTGGTTAGCTTAGTCTTTTCTTCGTTGATTTCCATCCCACGTTCTTTGAGGAAGTCCTTTATCTTCCCTAATATTTTCTCAGCGTTGTCTTTGGGCTTAAGGATTAATACCATGTCATCTGCGTATCTGATGCATCTAACTTTGGGGTTTATTTCCTCTATTCCGTTAAGTGCGATATTGGCTAAAAGTGGGCTGACCACGCCTCCTTGGGGTGTTCCTTGCTCTGGGAATTCCGGATTGATGCCTGCTTTTAGACATCTGAATATCCCCTGTTTCAGACCCGCAGGTGCTAGCAATCTATCCATTATGGAGCTGTGGGAGATGCGGTCAAAACACTTTTTGATATCTAGCTCAATTATTCTTTTATTGATGCCGTTTTTGCTTGAATTCAGATTGTTAAACAGCAGTTTTTGCGCGTCTTGGGCGCATCTACCTGTTCTGAATCCGTAGCTGAAGGCACTGAACGTAGCCTCGTGGGCTGGTTCTAGAGCATATTTTGCTAGACATTGCCATGCTCTATCTTGGATTGTTGGTACTTTCAACATTCTCGTACCTCCGGAGACGAAACCTTAGAATAGGGCAGCCTTTATGGTTGGTCGGCTATGGGCAAAAGGGTCAAAACTTTATGATTAAGGCTGCCCTATTCTTGCGGTAACTTCTGACCGTTTTTCTTGGCTATGGGAATTTCCCTTAAGCCTTGGTGCATCCAGTTTTCCGCACTAGATACTAGTTTTTTAAGTACCTCAAACCTTTCTTTGTAGGTTAGGGAGGCTTTCCCATCTACTCCGGCGGTTCTTTTTCCCTGATTGAGCTGTGTCACTTGTCGGATGGCCATTAGTTGCGCTGAACGGGATTTCATTATCAGTTTTTGTAGAGACCGAGCTTTCCTCAGGTCGCCAGCTTGAACTGCTTTATAAACTCTTCTTTGTAGGCGGAATAGGTTCTTTTTATGCTGTTTCCAGCTTTCCCCCTTCCATAGGTCACTATGTTTTGACATGTGTCTACCCATACTCTTCTCCGATTTGTTTATCTTGATACCCGTCACCAGTTTCCGGTGACATCTTACCCGACAGTAGGGATTAAGCAAGGCAGACGCTTACTAAGGTTCGACTACTCCTTAGACCTATTCATGCTGTCGTTTTTACTCGTTCCATCAGTTGGATTGTTTTGGTGATTTAGGGCAGTCCGGAGATGAAACCTTAGAAGAGTGGAGCCTTACTACAAAATTTTTAACCCTTTTACCCATAGCCGACTAACTATAAAGGCTCCACTCTTCTTGCGGTAACTTCTAACCACTTTGCCTATCCTCTTCTCGGAGATTACAGCTGTCAAATGGCGAACGCTGTGAGAATAAGAGGATGAAGTCTCGTATTTATTAGTCAGATTACGGCTTCTCCATTAGACACTTTTTCAGGACTTTTGCTTCTGTTACCCGTGTCACCTCCCTTTTAGCGGCAGTGTGGCTAATCTGTTTCACCTCTGATTCCGCCCTGGTGCCAGCGTCACTCTATAAGGTTGCCGCCTTACTCGGTGTGGCCAGATAAGGAGTCACATATCTCTGCATGGGGTGGGTTTTCACCACCATCCATCTGATAGTTAAGATTCGGGGAGTTTCCCGCGTATCTCCTGGGTCATACCCCTCCTGTTTCAGGAGGCTCTTACCGCAGAACGAGCCGCACCCATTTCTGGAGTCAATTTGCGACGTGTAACTAGGCTGAATTTCTGTGACAACCGAGCCAGTCCAATTAGCCCATTTCTGCAAAGAGTCCCGCATTACTCCTTTTATCCAACTATTTAGCTTGCGGGATACCGCCTTAGACTGACGTTTGTTTTTAATTGGTTGTGTTAAATCTAAGGCCGTAGGCCACGCTTCGCGAACTGCAAATACTTTCAATGACTCCCCGTTAAAGAGAGATTTAGAAGCTGCTCCTATTATGGCCGTTAATTCTGATTGATTCCGTCTGTAACGACGATTTTCTGTTTTTCTGGTCAGATTATTTTTGAGTATTCGTGCTGACTTAGCTGGATCGAATTTTTCTAACTTTCTGTGAAGTGCCCAAAGTTTTCCTCTATTACGGTTTTTAGCACATATACGATCCGATTTTTTTGTGATTACTTTTCCAAGTCCTTCTCCGTGAGCCTGACCCTTTGAGTCATAGAAAGCCTCCGTATACCCCTTGTCCACTCCGACACTTTGACGTTCGGGTGGAATTTCTACGGTTCCATGGTCTACCAAAAAGTGAATCTCAAATCTTTGTAGGATTTGATTGTAAATTAACCTAATCTGTCCTTTTATATTTCGGTTAGACTTGACAAATATCTTGTTCCTTTTTCCTCTTGTTAGTCCAGCTAATTCTAGTTGGTAAGTGTTTCGCGAAATTCTCTGGCATTTGTAACCAACTTGCTGATAAACTATTTGATTTTTAACCCAAGAATGACCTCTATGGAATTCTTTTCTGACAAGTCTGTGCAGTAAAGGATTGTCTAGAAAAGCCTGGGTTTTGAGTTGCGTGACATATTCCTTGCATTTATCTTGGTTTTCTTTTTCCGGAAACCTTTTGTAAATATTTTTGATAACCACCTTTTTACAGGCCGCCTGGCTCGCTGTGATGGTTTTCGCCACATCATTAATGGTTCAATCCATCAGTTTTGCCGGTAATCCTAAACTGTCAGGAGATCTAAAACTCTTTATTTCCGGAATCGCTTTTTTATTACGGTCGATGTCCGGTATTACCCGATGCACCTCCGCTCCAAAGCCGTACGTGAAGCTTTCACCTCATACGGCTCCTAGGTTCTCCTTCAACCTTTCGGCTTGCAGTCATCTTGTGACGTGCT